>NZ_JAVRHI010000460.1:0-63186 GCF_034105845.1 Streptomyces sp. CRN 30
GGTGAGCCGCTCCGCCTCGGCGCGCGCCTCGGTGGCGGGCACCTCCCGGGCCCGCGCGCGCAGCGCCTCCTGGGCGGCGTGCCGGTCGCGGCCCGAGAACAGCGCCTGGGACAGGGCGAGCGCGGTGCGGCGCTCGGCGGGCGACAGGTAGCGGTTGCGGCTGGAGAGGGCGAGGCCGTCCTCCTCGCGGACGGTGGGGACGCCGACGATCTCGATGCCGAAGTTCAGGTCCCGGACCATGCGGCGGACCAGCGCCAGCTGCTGGGCGTCCTTCTGCCCGAAGAAGGACGCGTCGGGACGGGTGAGGTGCAGCAGTTTGGCGACGACGGTGAGCATGCCGTCGAAGTGGCCGGGCCGGGAGGAGCCCTCAAGGCGTTCGCCCATGGGACCGGCGGTGATCCGCACCTCGGGCTCGCCGCCCGGGTAGACCTCCTCGACGGACGGGGCGAAGACGACGTCGGCGCCGGCCGCCCCGGCGAGCGCCACGTCGGCGTCGAGGGTGCGCGGGTAGCGGTCGAGGTCCTCCCCCGCGCCGAACTGGAGCGGGTTGACGAAGACGGTGACGACGACCTCGCCGTCCGGGCCGGCCGCGGCGCGCGCGGCGCGGACCAGGGTGGCGTGTCCCTCGTGCAGGGCGCCCATGGTCATCACCACGGCCCGGCGGCCGTGCCGTACGCGCGCGTGCAGTTCGTCGGCGGTGTGCAGCAGGACGGCGGTCATCGGGCGTTCCCTTCGGTGCCCTCGGCGAGGACGCCGAGCAGGTCTTCGGCGGCCGACGGTTCCAGCAGGCCGTTCGCGAGCGCGCGGTCGGCGGTGGCGCGCGCCATGGCGAGGTATCCGGCGACGGCCGCCGGGGCGTGCGCGCGCAACTGCTCGACGTGCGCGGCGACCGTACCGGCGTCCCCGCGCGCGACGGGACCGGTCAGGGCCGCGTCACCGGAGCGCAGGGCGTTGTCGAGGGCGGCGCCCAGCAGCGGGCCGAGCATCCGGTCGGGCGCGCCGACCCCGGCGGTGCGCAGCAGCTCCATGGACTGGGCGACCAGCGTGACCAGGTGGTTGGCGCCGAGGGCGAGCGCCGCGTGGTACAGCGGGCGCTTCTCCTCGTCGATCCACTCGGGTTCGCCGCCCATCTCGATGACCAGGGCCTCGGCCGCGAGCCGCAGCTCCTCGGGGGCGGTGACGCCGAAGGAGCAGCCGGCCAGCCGCTGCACGTCGACGGGGGTGCCGGTGAAGGTCATCGCGGGGTGCAGGGCGAGCGGCAGGGCGCCGGCCCGCAGCGCGGGGTCCAGTACGCGCGTGCCGAACCGTCCGGAGGTGTGCGCGAGCAGTTGGCCCGGCCGCACCGCGCCGGTCTCGGCGAGCCCCGACACCAGGCCCGGCAGGGCGTCGTCGGGGACGGTCAGCAGCACCAGCTCCGCCCGCTCCAGCACCTCGGCGGGCGTCACCAGGGGGACGTCGGGCAGGAGTGCCGCAGCGCGCCGCCGGGAGGCGTCGGAGACCCCGGAGGCGGCGACCGGGCGGTGGCCCGCGAGCTGGAGGGACGCGGCGAGCGCGGGGCCCACGCGGCCGGCGCCGACGACACCGACGGTGAGCCGCGCGGGGCGGTCCTGCGGATCGGGCGATGGGGTTGTGTTCACGCGGGGATGGCCTTCCCGTTCCAGCCGTTCCGGTCCGCCGCGGGTACCGGACGATTTCTCGTCATGTTAACGCGATCGGCTGCCGGGGCGGTGGTTCGTCCACAGGCTGTGGGTTTCCACGGGACGGCCGGTTCATCCGCGGCGCGGGCCACCCTGCATGATCGGCGACATGACTGATGACGCCGAGAAGCACGACGGGCAGTACGCCGGACGCCACGACGATCGTCGCGACGGGCTTGACGCCGAACGGCGCGACGGACGCGGTGCCGAGCAGGAGGCCAGGAAGCGCCGTGCCGCCGCCCGCCGCGGCGCGCGGCGGGTGCTCTCCCGCCCCGGCTACCTGGCGCCGCTCGGGCAGCGCCTGGCCCTGCTGGACGGCGCCGGGGAGCTGTACGACCTGGACGAGCCCGGCGACCTGTACGGCAACGGCGTCGTCACGGCCCTGGAGGAGCGGGTCGCCGCCCTGCTCGGCACGGAGGCCGCCGTCTTCTTCCCGACGGGCACGATGGCCCAGCAGGTCGCCCTGCGCTGCTGGGCGGGCCGTACGGGCAGCCCGGCGGTGGCGCTGCACGGCCTGTCCCACCCCGAGGTGCACGAGCGGAACGCGCTGAGCCAGGTCAGCGGTCTGCGTCCGGTACGGCTGACCGGCGCGCCCCGGCACTTCACGGCGGCGGAGGTGCGCGACTTCGAGGAGCCGTTCGGCACGCTGACGGTGGAGCTGCCGCTGCGGGACGCCGGGTATCTGCTGCCGTCCTGGGAGGAGCTGACCGACCTGGTCGCGGCCGCCCGCGAACGGGACGCCGTGGTCCACTTCGACGGGGCCCGCCTGTGGGAGACCACCACGCACTTCGGCCGGCCGGCGCACGAGATCGCGGGCCTCGCGGACAGCGTCTACGTGTCGTTCTACAAGTCGCTCGACGGTTTCGGCGGCGCCGCGCTCGCCGGTCCCGGCACGCTGGTGGAGGAGGCCCGGACCTGGCGGCACCGCTACGGCGGCGCGGTCTTCCAGCAGTTCCCGACGGCCCTGTCGGCGCTGGCCGGGCTGGAGCACGAGCTGCCCCGGCTGCCGGAGTACGTGGCGCACGCGCGCGTGGTGGCCGCCGCGCTGACGGCAGGGTTCGCCGCGGGCGGCACGGCGTGGGCGCGGGTGCACCCGGAGGTGCCGCACACCCACCAGTTCCAGGTCTGGCTGCCCTGCGACGCGGAGACCGCCGCCGAGGCGTCGGTCCGCCAGGCCGAGGAGACGGGCACCCTGCTCTTCGCCGACCACTGGGACTCCCGGGGCCCGGGGCTGGCGATGACGGAGGTGACGGTGAGCGCGGAGGGACTGACCTGGACGGAGGCGGACGTACGGGAGGCGGTCGCCGACTTCGTCACACGGCTCGCGTAGGAGACGGGCCCGACTCGCCCAGCGACGCGCAGGGAGCGGGCCCCGCTCAGCCGCGTCCGCCCGCCCGTACCAGCCCCGTCTCGTACGCCAGGACCACCACCTGCACCCGGTCCCGCAGGGCCAGCTTGGTGAGGATGCGGCCCACGTGGGTCTTCACGGTCGCCTCGGAGAGGACGAGCCGGGCCGCGATCTCGCCGTTGGACAGTCCCTGCGCCACGAGCACCATCACCTCGCGTTCGCGGTCGGTGAGCCGCTGGAGCGCGGTGTGGCCCGGCTCCTGGCCGCCGCTCGGCAGCATCGGCGCGAAGCGGTCCAGGAGCCGCCGGGTGGTAGACGGGGCGACCACGGCGTCACCGCTGTGCACGGAGCGGATGGCGGTGAGGAGTTCGCCGGGCGGCACGTCCTTGAGCATGAACCCGGACGCGCCGGCCTTCAGCGCCGAGAACGCGTACTCGTCGAGGTCGAAGGTGGTCAGGATGAGCACCTTGGGCGCGCCGGGCTCGGCGCAGATCCTGCGGGTGGCCTCGACCCCGTCGAGCTTGGGCATGCGGACGTCCATCAGGACGACGTCCACGGCGGTGGCGCGCAGCACCTGGAGCGCCTCGACGCCGTCGCCCGCCTCCGCGACGACCTCCATGTCCGGCTGGGCGGCGAGCACCATCCGGAACCCGGTGCGCAGCAGCACCTGGTCGTCGACGAGCATCACGCGGATCGCCATGGGTCTCTTCTCGTTTCCTTCGGTGCCGGGTCGGTTCGGGACTCGGTGGGCGGTCGTCAGTGCGCGGCTTTCAGGGGCAGCAGCACACTGATGCGGAATCCTCCGCCGGGACGCGGACCGGCGTCCAGCGTGCCGCCCACCATGCCGACCCGCTCCCGCATGCCGATGAGGCCGTGGCCCTGCCCGTCGAGCCCGCCCTCCTCGTACAGCTCGTGCGGCGCGCCCTTGCCGTCGTCCTCCACGAGCAGGCCGAGCCCGTCGTCGAAGTAGACCAGCCGTACGCTCGCGCCCGCGTTCGGGCCGCCGTGCTTGCGGGTGTTGGTCAGCGCCTCCTGCACGATGCGGTACGCGGTCAGCTCCACGCCGCTGGGCAGCGGCCGCGGGGTGCCCTCGACCTCGAAGTCGACGGGCAGTCCGGAGCCGCGGCACTCCTGCACCAGGTGCTCGATCTGCTGGACGTCGGGCTGCGGGACGTACTCCCCGGCCTCCTGGTGCTCGCCGGTGCGCAGCACGCCGAGCAGACGGCGCATCTCGGCGAGGGCCTGGCGGCCGGTGGAGGAGATGGTCTCCAGGGCCATCTTCGCCTGGTCGGGCGCCGCGTCCAGGACGTAGGCGGCGCCGTCGGCCTGCACCACCATCACCGAGACGTTGTGCGCGACGACGTCGTGCAGCTCCCGCGCGATCCGGGCGCGCTCGGCGGCCACCGCCACCTTGGCCTGCGCCTCGCGCTCCTTCTCCAGCCGGGCGTTGCGCTCCTCCAGCTGCGCGAAGTACGCGCGGCGGGTGCGGATGGAGTCGCCGAGCACCCAGGCCAGCGCGAACGGCACCGTCTGGAAGACCGTCACGGCGACCTGGGTCGCGACGTTCAGTTCCTGGCCGGGCCAGCGCAGCTGCGCCGTGGCCGCCGCGCACAGGCTGGTGGCGAGCGCGAGGCGGGAGGCCCAGCGGGCGCCCGTCGCGGCCACCGTGTAGACGATCACCAGCATGGCGAAGTCGGCGGCCATCGTGGAGACGTCCAGCAGCAGCTGGCCCAGGCCGAGGACGACGGCCAGCACCAGCATCTTCTCCGGCATCCGGCGGCGCAGCGCGACCACCAGGCAGAGCAGGGCGGAGAACGCACCGATCAGCACCGGTGAGCCGGTTCCGTCGCCGCTCATCGCCGCGCCCATGGTCGCCACGGAGACCGCGAGCAGGACGAGGGCCCAGAAGACGTCGACCCCGGTCGGGTGCCTGCGGAGGAAATCGTAGAGGCGCTGCACGCAACCCAGCGTATGGAAGCGCGATAGGTGCAGGGGTCAACCGGAGGGTCGATCCCAAGCGGGCGCGCGTACTCCGCAAGGTGGATGCCGTGTGCGCCCGCACGCCCCCTGTACAGCGCGACGGGCCCTAGCCTGAGCCGATGACGGCGGGCAGGACGAGGGAACGGCGACGGGAACGGCAGTGACAGCAGTGACAGCAATGACGACTGGCGACTGGTGTGGCTGGCGGGACGCGATGGAGATCGCGCTGTACGGACCCGAAGGCTTCTACCGCGACAGCTCCCGCACCCCGGCCGCCGCGCGGGGACCGGCCGGTCACTTCCGTACGTCCGTGCACGCGTCGCCGCTGTTCGCCGCCGCCGTGGCCCGGCTGCTCGGCCGGGTCGACACGGAGCTGGGCCACCCCGCGGAGCTGACCTTCGTCGACATGGCGGCCGGGCGCGGCGAACTGGCCGCCGGGGTCCTCGCCGCGTTGCCCCCCGCTGTCGCCGCCCGCACCCGCGTCCGCGCCGTCGAGGTCGCCGGCCGCCCGGCGGGCCTCGACGAACGGATCGAATGGCTCGCCGAGCCCCCGCGCGGCGTCACGGGGCTGCTCTTCGCCAACGAGTGGCTGGACAACGTGCCGGTGGAGGTCGCGGAGGTGGACGCCGAGGGCGTGGCGCGCCGCGTCCTGGTGCGGGCCGACGGCACCGAGCGGCTCGGCGGGCCGGTCGGCGGCGCGGACGCCGAGTGGCTGGCGCGCTGGTGGCCCCTGCCCGCCGAGGAGGGGCGGCGCGCCGAGAGCGGAGTCCTCCGGGACACGGCCTGGGCGTCCGCCGTGGCGGGCCTGGACCGGGGACTCGCCGTGGCCGTCGACTACGCGCACACGGCCGCCGACCGGCCCCCGTACGGGACGCTGACGGGCTTCCGGGAGGGCCGGGAGGTCCGGCCCGTGCCCGACGGGTCGTGCGACGTCACGGCCCATGTCGCACTGGACGCGTGCGCGACGGCGTGCGCGCGTCCCGGCGCCCGCATCGTGCGCCAACGCGCCGCCCTGCACTCCCTCGGCCTCTCCGGCGCACGCCCCCCGCTGACGCTGGCGTCCACCGACCCGGCCGCCTACGTCCGCGCGCTCGCGGGCGCCGGCGAGGCCGCCGAACTGACCGCGCCGGACGGCCTCGGCGGCTTTGCCTGGCTGCTCCAGCCCGTCGGCACGGACGCCCGCGCGCTACTTGTCGATGTCCCCGACCACGAAGAACAGTGACCCGAGGATCGCCACCATGTCCGCGACCAGTGTCCCGGGCAGCAGCTCGGTGAGCGCCTGGATGTTGTTGTACGACGCCGAGCGCAGCTTCAGCCGGTACGGCGTCTTCTCGCCCTTGCTGACCAGGTAGTAGCCGTTGATGCCGAGCGGGTTCTCGGTCCAGGCGTAGGTGTGCCCCTCGGGTGCCTTCAGCACCTTCGGGAGCCGCTGGTTGACCGGGCCGGGCGGCAGCTCGGCGACCCGGTCCAGACAGGCGTCGGCGAGGTCGAGGGCGTTGTGCGTCTGCTCCAGCAGGCACTCGAAGCGGGCGAGGCAGTCGCCCTCCGCGCGCGTGACGACCTTCAGGGTGTCCCGCAGTTCGCCGTAGGCCAGGTACGGCTCGTCGCGGCGCAGGTCGAAGTCGACGCCCGAGGCACGCCCGATCGGCCCGCTCACCCCGTAGGCGTGCACGGCCTCGGGCGACAGGACGCCCACCGCGCGGGTGCGCCCGCGGAAGATCTCGTTGCCGAGCACCAGGTCGTCGAAGACGTCCATGCGCGAGCGCACGGCGGCGACGGCGCCACGCGCGCGTGCGGTCCAGCCGGCCGGCAGGTCCTCCTTGAGGCCGCCGACCCGGTTGAACATGTAGTGCATCCGCCCGCCGGAGACCTCCTCCATGACGTTCTGCAGCGCCTCGCGCTCCCGGAAGGCGTAGAACATCGGCGTGATGCCGCCCAGCTCCAGCGGATAGGAGCCGAGGAACATCAGGTGGTTCAGCACCCGGTTCAGCTCCGCCAGCAGCGTGCGCAGCCACACCGCGCGCGGGGGGACCTCCATGCCGAGCATCCGCTCGACGGCGAGGACCACGCCCAGCTCGTTGGAGAACGCCGACAGCCAGTCGTGGCGGTTGGCGAGCATGATGATCTGCCGGTAGTCGCGCGCCTCGAAGAGCTTCTCCGCGCCCCGGTGCATATAGCCGATCACGGGCTCCGCGCGGAGGATCCGCTCGCCGTCCAGGACGAGCTTCAGGCGCAGCACCCCGTGGGTCGACGGGTGCTGCGGCCCGATGTTGAGCACCATGTCGGTGCTCTCCGCGGCGCCGCCGATTCCGACCATGGTCTCCGTCGTGGGAGTCATGAACCCAGTCTCCCCTACGTACGCTGGGCTCATGGAGACGGGGAGCCCGGACACTTCGGGAACGGCGGCGACCTCCGGGACCGCCGGGACGGCCGGTACGACGACGGGCAGGACGTCCGCGGGCACGACGGACCCGGGCACGACGGACGCGGTGACGGCCGCGAGCACGGCTGCGGCGGCGGACGGGGACGAGCCGGTGTGGACCGGGCTGCCCCGCGGTCTGCTGCGGATGCGACGGCTGCTGCTGACGGTCTGGCTGGGCCTGCTGACCCTCGCCACCGGCGTGCTCCTCTGGCTCTTCGCCGCCCCCGCCTGGGCCGCCCTCGCCCTGCTCCCCCTGGCCCTGCTGGCCTGGGGCTGGGTGATGCTGGAGCGCAACTGGCGCTCCTGGCGCTACGCCGAGCGCGCCGACGACCTGCTGCTCAGCCGCGGCGTGCTGTGGCGGGAGGAGACGGTCGTACCGTACGGGCGGATGCAGCTGGTCGAGGTGACCTCCGGGCCCGTCGAACGGCACTTCGGGCTGGCCAGCGTGCAACTGCACACGGCCGCCGCGGCGACCGACGCCACCCTCCCCGGCCTCGACCCGGCCGAGGCCGAACGCCTGCGCGACCGGCTCACCGAGCTGGGCGAGGCCAGGTCGGCGGGGCTGTGACCGCGACCGGCGCCGAGAACGGCGTACCCGCCACCGAGAACGGCGCCCCCGCCGCCGAACAGGAGATCGTCGAGCGGCGGCTGCACCCCGTCACCCCGCTGCGGCGCGCCTGGGCCCCGGTCGCCGTCCTGGTCGGCTGGGCCGTGCACGACCCCGACCAGGCACAGCGCCAGCTCACCCGCCTCACCACCGGCACCCTCCTGATCGGCCTCGCCGTCCTCATCCCGGCCGCCGCCCTCTACGGCTTTCTGACCTGGTGGTACACCCACTACGCGGTCACCCGCACCGAACTGCGCATCCGTACCGGCCTGCTCTTCCGCCGCACCGCGCACATCCGTCTCGAACGCATCCAGGCCATCGACGTCACCCAGCCGCTGCTCGCCCGGGTCACGGGCGTCGCCAAGCTCCGGCTCGACGTCATAGGCGTCGACAAGAAGGACGAGCTGGCCTTCCTCGGCGCCGACCACGCGCGTGCGCTGCGCGCGGAACTGCTCGCCAGGGCGGCCGGTTTCGCGCCCGAGACGGCCTCCGAGGTCGGCGAGGCCCCCGCCCGGCAACTGCTGCGCGTGCCGCCCGGCGTCATCGCCGTCTCCCTGCTGCTCACCGGCGCGACCTGGGGCACGCTGCTCGCCGCCGTCGTCGTACCGACGCTGCTGTGGCTCGCCACCCACAGCCTGTGGACGGTCGTCGCGACCGCCGTCCCGCTGCTGGGCGGCGCGGGCGCGAGCAGCGTGGGACGGTTCGTCGGCGAGTACGACTGGACCGTCGCCGAGTCACCCGACGGCCTCCGCATCGACCACGGCCTGCTGGACCGCACCCACGAGACCGTGCCGCCGGGGCGGGTGCAGACCGTACGGGTCGTCGAACCGCTGCTGTGGCGGCGGCGCGGCTGGGTCCGGATCGAACTCGACGTGGCCGGGTCGTCCAACTCCGTCCTGGTGCCCGTCGCCACCCGGGAGATCGCCGCGTCCGTCGTCGCGCACGTGCTCCCCGGAGTGACCCTGCCGCCGCGCGGGGCGGCCGAGCGCCCGCCGCGCCGGGCCGGGCGCCGCGTACCGCTGTGGTGGCGCGGCTACGGGCTCACCGTCACCGACGAGGTGTTCGCCGCCCGGCACGGACTGCTGCGGCGCGGACTGGCCCTGGTGCCGCACGCCAAGGTGCAGAGCGTCCGGCTGACGCAGGGGCCCTGGCAGCGCGCCCTGGGGCTCGCGAACGTCCGCGTGGACACGGGGGCCGGCAAGACCGTCACGGCGTGGCAGCGGGACGCCACGGAGGCGGCGGAGCTGCTGCGGGCCCAGGCCGAGCGGTCCAGGACCGGACGGCGCGGCGCGCGGCCCGACCGGTGGATGGCCGGGGGCTGACGGGGCTGACCGGCCGGGGTGCGGCGGTGCGGTTCAGGAGACCGCGCTGCGCAGGCCCTCCAGGTCGATCTGCTCGGTCTCGTCGTGCGCCGTCAGGTCGATCACCTGGCCGACGCCCCGGGCGTCCTCGTCGGCCGGCTTGAACCCGGACTCCGCCTCGGCCTTGTGCAGCGCGAGCGCCTCCTGGCCGACCACGTCGGCGAGGTCCTCGTTCTGCACGGTCGCCAGGGCACCGGCGTCCGTCCCGGTACCCGGCACGTCCGGCTTCTTGTTGCCGAAGAAGTCGAAGCCGCCCTCGGTCGCCGGACGCCGCGCGGGGGCCGCCGCCGGCACGACGGCCACGGCGGTCGGCACGGTGAAGTGGCCGGACGCCCGCCGCGTGGGCTGGTTCGGCTGCACCGGCTCGGACGCGGCGGGCGCGCGCTCGTGCCCGCCGTCACCGGACGGGGGGCCGGGGACCTCGTCCTCCTGACCGGGCCCGGCCGCCGCGTCGGCCTCCGGACCGCCACCGCCACCGCCGTCCCCGTCGCCGCCGTCCTCATCGGCATCGGCGACGTCAGCGCTGCTGCCTGCACCGTCCACGGCGTCCACCCCGTCCACGCCGTCTGTGTCGCCGTCCGCGTCGAACTTGGCGTCCTCGGCGTCCTCGGCGTCCTCGGTGTGACCGACATCCTCGGTCTCCACGACGACCTCGGCGTCATCCGCGCCTTCGGCGTCCAGCCGCGCCAGCGCCGTGCTCGCCCGCAGGAACAGCCGCGACCCCTCCGGCGAGAAGACCGCGGGAGCGTCGGTGTCGCCCTTCGCCACGTCCGTGCCCGACCGCTCCTCCGACCGCTCCTCCGGGTCCTCCGGGCGCGTGTCCGGCGCCGTGCGCGCGGCGGGCAGCGCGGGCGTGGGGGCGGCCTCCAGCTCCAGCCGCCGGCGTCCCTCCAGGGCGCTGGCGCGCTCGGTCTCCGCCGTGGCGTACCGGCGCAGCAGGGAGGCGTGCTCGTTGCGCAGTCCCGCCAGTTCCGCGCGCTTGGCGCGCAGCCGCTGCTCCAGCTTGGCGCGGAGTTCGCGCGACTCCTCCAGGTCGGACTCCAGCTCGGCGACGCGCTCCTCGAAGCGCCACTCGTCGCTCGCCCGCGCGCGCGTGAGGTCGGCGACCTGCCGGCCCGCCTGGACGTCCCAGTGGCGCATGACGACCGCGCCGACGACCGCGGTCGCCGCGGCGGCGGCGGCCAGCGCGCGGAGCACGGTCGCCTCGCCGAACACCCAGGGGCCTACGGCGCAGACGACGGAGACGCCTGCGATCGCCGACGGGGGAAGCAGCCTGTGCAGAGGCGGGGAATGACGGTGACGTCCACGTGGCATGGCCAGAAACTTACCGCGCGTAGGCGTTTCTTGACGCCTCGACCCCGCAAAAAGACAGCAGTCCCGTAAGTGTTCACAGGCCATCAGGAAAAACGCGCCGATAAAACAAGATCATTTCCTGCTAGGTCCACCGCTAAGGAGATCGCTCCCGCCCGTATAACGGCTCCCTCCCCCGTACTCAGGCCCCCGCGCGCTCACGCACTCACGTTCGCGGAGACCGCCGAAGCGGCCCGAAGAAGTGGCTCGCCGGGCCCGGGGCCTAGGCTGAAGACATGAGCAAGCAGACCGGCCGCCGCCACGTGGCGGGACTCACCGCATGGGACCGCTGCGCGGTCATGGGGGTCGTCAACGTCACCCCCGACTCCTTCTCCGACGGCGGCCGCTGGTTCGACACGACGGCCGCCGTCAAACACGGCCTCGACCTGGTCTCCGAGGGCGCCGACCTCATCGACGTCGGCGGCGAGTCCACCCGGCCCGGCGCCACCCGCGTCGACGAGGACGAGGAGCTGCGGCGGGTCGTCCCGGTCGTGCGCGGCCTGGCCTCCGAGGGCGTCACGGTCTCCGTCGACACGATGCGCTCCTCCGTCGCCGAGCGGTCCCTCGCGGCCGGCGCGGCCCTCGTCAACGACGTCAGCGGCGGTCTCGCCGACGACCGCATGATCCCGGTCGTCGCGGACGCCGGCGCCTCCTTCGTCGTCATGCACTGGCGCGGCCTGCTGGAGGGCGGCAACGTCCGGGGCTCCTACGACGACGTCGTCACCGAGGTCGTCGACGAGCTGCACGCGCGCGTGGAGGCCGTTCTC
Organism: Streptomyces sp. CRN 30; assembly: GCF_034105845.1. Classification (NCBI taxonomy): domain Bacteria; kingdom Bacillati; phylum Actinomycetota; class Actinomycetes; order Kitasatosporales; family Streptomycetaceae; genus Streptomyces; species Streptomyces sp. CRN 30. Next base: position 11,533 of record NZ_JAVRHI010000460.1, read on the forward strand.
GCGGGCGGCATCGCCCCGGACCGCGTCGTCGTCGACCCCGGTCTCGGCTTCTCCAAGGACACCGAGCACGACCTGGTGCTGCTGGCCCACCTGGACCGTCTCCTCGGGCTCGGCCACCCGCTCCTCGTCGCCGCCTCCCGCAAGCGGTTCCTCGGCCGGGTGCTGGCCGCGTCCGACGGCGCCGTGCCCCCCGCGCGGGAGCGCGACGCCGCCACCGCCGCCGTCTCCGCGCTCGCCGCGCGGGCCGGTGCCTGGGCGGTCCGCGTGCACGAGGTCCGCGCGACGGCCGACGCGGTACGGGTCGCGCGCGCGATCGAGGGCGCGGGAGCGGGCGGCGCCGAGTGAGCGCCCCGCACCTCGACGTGGAACAGGTCGAGGCCGCCAACACCGCCTTCTACGAGGCACTGGAGGAGGGCGACTTCGAGCGGCTGAGCGGCCTCTGGCTCACCCCGTCCGACCTCGGCGTCGACGAGACGTACCACGACCCCGCGGACAGCGGTGTGGTCTCCTGCGTGCACCCCGGCTGGCCCGTGCTCACGGGACGCGGCGAGGTCCTGCGGTCGTACGCGCTGATCATGGCGAACACCGACTACATCCAGTTCTTCCTCACCGACACCCACGTCTCCGTCACCGGCGACACCGCCGTGGTCACCTGCACGGAGAACATCCTCAGCGGCGGCCCCGCCCCGCGGGAGGGCGACGAGCTGGGACCGCTCGTCGGGCAGCTCGTGGTCGCCACCAACGTGTTCCGGCGCACGCCCTCCGGCTGGAAGCTCTGGTCGCACCACGGCTCTCCGGTCCTGGCGGAGACCGACGAGGACGACGAGGACGACGAGACGCCCGCCTGAGCGCCGCGGAGCCCGTGTGTGGTTGGAATCACCGACCGGCGGGTATGGGCGGCTACCAGCCGGTGAGCCACCGGGTCCGCCAGGGCGAACACGCGGTGAAACCTGCTTGCGCCCGGCCGGCCGCCGGCACCCCGCGGCCCGGTGTTGTCAGTGGCCGCGGGTAGATTCGACTGTGGCCGGCGAGCCGTCCGCACACGGCGACGACCGGTCCCGACCGACGACTGCAGGAGTGATTGCGTGGATCGTGTCGCGTTGCGCGGCCTCAAGGCCCGCGGGCACCACGGTGTCTTCCCCAAGGAGCGCGAGGAGGGCCAGACCTTCCTCGTGGACATCGTCCTGGGCCTGGACACCCGGCCCGCCGCGGCCGACGACGACCTGACGAAGACCGTGCACTACGGCATCGTCGCCGAGGAGGTGGTGGCCGTCGTCTCGGGCGAGCCCGTCAACCTCGTCGAGACGCTCGCCGAGCGCATCGCCCAGGTCTGCCTCAAGCACGAAGGGGTCCAGGAGGTCGAGGTCTGCGTCCACAAGCCGGACGCCCCGATCACCGTCCCCTTCGACGACGTGACCGTCACGATCACCCGGAGCCGAGTATGAGCGTCCCGTTCACCCCGGGCACCGGCGACCCGACCGTCCAGCCGGTCCCCGCGTCGGTCACCGAGCAGGTCGACGCCGCCGACACCACCATGTCCAACCCCAGGCGCGCCGTCATCTCCCTCGGTGCCAACCTCGGCAACCGCCTGGAGACCCTCCAGGGCGCCATCGACGCGCTGGAGGACACCCCCGGCGTCCGCGTCAAAGGCGTCTCCCCGGTCTACGAGACGGAGCCGTGGGGCGTCGACCCGGACACCCAGCCGTCGTACTTCAACGCCGTCGTGGTCCTGAAGACCACCCTCCCGCCGTCCTCCCTGCTGGAGCGCGCGCACGCCGTGGAGGAGGCGTTCCACCGGGTGCGGGAGGAGCGCTGGGGCCCGCGCACGCTGGACGTCGACATCATCGCGTACGCCGACGTCGTCTCCGACGACCCCCGGCTCACCCTGCCCCACCCGCACGCCCACGAACGTGCCTTCGTCCTCGCCCCCTGGCACGACGTCGACCCCGGGGCGGCGCTGCCCGGCCGCGGCCCGGTCGCCGAGCTGCTGGGCGGCGTCGAGCGGGCCGGTGTCACCCCCCGCGCCGACCTGGAACTCCGGCTGCCCGAGTAGTCGTTAAGGTCGACACGACCACTGTGCGGGAATCGAAGGGACATCTGGGACACCGTGAAAGAGCTGCGCATCAGGGTGCTGGCCGGCGTCTTCGTCGTGGCCGGCGTCCTGTCCTGGGCCGGCGCCCGCCTGTGGAACTCGGTGGGGACACTGCCGAGCGTCCCGCTGGCCGCCCCGATCGTCCTCGCGCTGATCGCCGTGGTCCTGCTGGCCACGGCCCTGTCCCTGCGCGCCCGCCTCAAGGCACAGCGCGACCGCGTCCCCGGCGCCAAGGGCGTCGACCCGCTGATGGCGGCCCGCGCGGTCGTCTTCGGCCAGGCCAGTGCCCTGGTCGCCGCCCTGGTCGCCGGCGTGTACGGCGGCACGGGCGTGGTCCTTCTGGAGTCCCTCGACATCCCCGCCCGCCGCGACCAGGCCGTCTACGCCGGCTTCGCCGTCCTGGCGGCCCTCGGCGTCATAGCGGCGGCCATCTTCCTGGAGCGGGTCTGCAGACTCCCGGAGGACGAGGACGACGACCACCCGGGCGCGGCGTCGGCGGCCTAGGCCGACTCGGGGCCCCTGCGGATCAGCGCGCCATGATGAGGCTCATGGCCTCCGCGCGGGTCGCCGCGTCCCGCAGCTGGCCGCGCACCGCCGACGTCAGCGTCTTCGCCCCCGGCTTGCGTATGCCGCGCATCGACATGCACATGTGCTCGCACTCCACGACGACGATCACGCCGCGCGGCTCCAGGATCTCCATCAGGGAGTCCGCGATCTGCGTGGTGAGCCGCTCCTGCACCTGCGGCCGCCGGGCGTAGACGTCGACGAGACGGGCCAGCTTGGACAGCCCGGTGATCTTGCCGCTGGTGGCCGGGATGTAGCCGACGTGCGCGACACCCCGGAAGGGGACCAGGTGGTGCTCACAGGTCGAGTACACCTCGATGTCCTTGACCAGCACCATCTCGTCGTGGCCGAGGTCGAACGTCGTCGTCAGCACGGACTCGGGCTTCTGCCACAGACCGGCGAATATCTCCTGGTACGCCCGCGCCACCCGGGCCGGCGTCTCCTTGAGGCCCTCGCGGTCCGGGTCCTCGCCGACCGCGATCAGCAGTTCGCGTACGGCGTTCTCGGCGCGCTTCTCGTCGAACTCGCCGATGGGGCCCTCGCCGTCCAGCGTCACGGGGTCGGTCATGTGGTGCCTCGTTCCTGTCACTGTCCTGCCTGCCGGCATAGGAGACTGCCGCGCCCCCCAGGCTAGAACCTGGGGGGCGCGGCAGTCATTCCGGGCCTGGTGGGGCCACCGGGAGGGCGATCAGCTCTCCGGGCGGTCCTCCGGGGCTCGCTCGGGAGCCGGAGCCGGCTCCGTCGTGGTGTTCTTGGCGGTGGTGATCGCCGCCGTGGCGCCGTTGGCTCCGTTCGTCAGCGCCAGCTCCTTGGGGGAGAGCACCGGCGGACGGGTGGACGGCGTACGGCGTGAGGAGCCGGTCCAAGCGGGCCGGGCCGGGCGCTTCACGATCTGCGAGAAGACCTCGGCGATCTCGTCCTTGCCCAGCGTCTCCTTCTCCAGGAGGGCCAGGACCAGGTTGTCGAGGACGTCACGGTTCTCGACGAGGATCTCCCACGCCTCGTTGTGCGCGGTCTCGATCAGCTTCTTGACCTCTTCGTCCACGAGCGCGGCGACCTCTTCCGAGTAGTCGCGCTGGTGGGACATCTCACGCCCGAGGAACGGCTCGGTGTTGTCCCCACCGAACTTGATCGCCCCGAGGCGCTCGGTCATGCCGTACTGGGTGACCATCGCGCGGGCCAGACCGGTGGCCTTCTCGATGTCGTTCGCGGCGCCCGTGGTCGGGTCGTGGAAGACCAGTTCCTCGGCCGCCCGGCCGCCCAGCATGTAGGCGAGCTGGTCGAGCATCTCGTTGCGCGTGGTCGAGTACTTGTCCTCGTCCGGCAGCACCATCGTGTAGCCGAGGGCACGCCCCCGGGAGAGGATGGTGATCTTGTGGACCGGGTCGGAGTTCGGTGAGGCCGCCGCGACCAGGGCGTGTCCGCCCTCGTGGTACGCGGTGATCTTCTTCTCCTTGTCCGACATGATCCGGGTCCGCTTCTGCGGTCCCGCCACCACTCGGTCGATCGCCTCGTCCAGCATGTGGTTGTCGATCAGCTTCTGGTCGCTGCGCGCCGTCAGCAGGGCGGCCTCGTTCAGCACGTTGGCCAGATCGGCACCGGTCATACCGGGCGTACGGCGGGCGACGGCCGACAGGTCGACGTCCGGCGCGACCGGCTTGCCCTTCTGGTGGACCTTGAGGATCTCCAGACGGCCCTGCATGTCCGGACGGTCGACGGCGATCTGCCGGTCGAAACGGCCGGGACGCAGCAGCGCCGGGTCGAGGATGTCGGGCCGGTTCGTCGCGGCGATCAGGATCACGCCGCCCTTGACGTCGAAGCCGTCCATCTCGACGAGGAGCTGGTTCAGCGTCTGCTCGCGCTCGTCGTGACCGCCGCCGAGGCCGGCGCCGCGGTGGCGGCCGACCGCGTCGATCTCGTCGACGAAGACGATCGCCGGGGCGTTCGCCTTGGCCTGCTCGAAGAGGTCACGCACCCGGGAGGCGCCGACACCGACGAACATCTCGACGAAGTCGGAACCGGAGATCGAGTAGAAGGGGACGCCCGCCTCGCCCGCGACGGCCCGCGCGAGCAGCGTCTTGCCGGTGCCGGGAGGCCCGTAGAGCAGGACGCCCTTGGGGATCTTGGCGCCGACGGCCTGGAACTTCGCCGGCTCCTGGAGGAACTCCTTGATCTCGTGGAGCTCCTCGACGGCCTCGTCCGACCCGGCCACGTCGGAGAACGTCGTCTTCGGGGTGTCCTTGGTGATGAGCTTGGCCTTGGACTTCCCGAAGTTCATCACCCGGGAGCCGCCGCCCTGCATCTGATTCATCAGGAACAGGAAGACGACCACGATGAGGACGAAGGGGAGCAGGGAGAGCAGGATTCCGACGAACGCGTTCTGCTTGGTGGGCGAGACCGTGTACCCGTCGGGGATCTGCTTGTCCTGGTACTTGTTCTGCAGCGTGTTGGCGATGTCCACGCCCTGATCGCCGATGTAGCTCGCCTGGATCTTCGAGCTGCCCTCGACCTTTTCGCCGTCCTTGAGCTGGACCTTGATGGTCTGCTCGTCGCCGGTGGTCAGCTTGGCCTGTTCGACCTTGTTCTGGTTGATCGCCTGGACGACCTGGCCCGTGTCCACCGTCTTGTAGCCGCCGGACGAGCCGACGACCTGCATCAACACGACCACGGCAAGGACGGCCAGCACGATCCACATGACCGGCCCACGGAAGTATCGCTTCACGTCCATCCACACGGAGCGGTGCCGCCCCGTCCCTCCTGCCATAGTGAGTTTGATAAGACAGTTCTTCTGACGGTACCCCAGCTTGGTGGCCCGCAGCCGCACGGGACGGCTGGCATCCCCGTCTGCATGTCCAACGGCGCGGGGGCCGCCGGGGTTCCCGCTCCGCCCTACGAGGGCGTGTCAGCCACCGTAGACGTGAGGCGCGAGCGTACCGACGAACGGCAGGTTCCGGTACTTCTCGGCGTAGTCCAGGCCGTAGCCGACGACGAACTCGTTGGGGATGTCGAAGCCGACCCACTCCACGTCGATGGCGACCTTGGCGGCGTCGGGCTTGCGCAGCAGCGTGCACACCTTCAGCGAGGCGGGCTCGCGCGAGCCGAGGTTCGACAGCAGCCAGGACAGCGTCAGGCCGGAGTCGATGATGTCCTCGACGATCAGTACGTGGCGGCCCTTGATGTCGGTGTCGAGGTCCTTGAGGATCCGCACCACCCCGGAGGACTGGGTGCCCGCGCCGTAGGAGGACACGGCCATCCAGTCCATGGTGACCGGGGAGGCCAGCGCCCTGGCGAGGTCGGCCATGACCATCACCGCGCCCTTGAGGACACCGACGATCAGCAGGTCCTTGCCCGCGTACTCAGCGTCGATCTTCGCGGCCAGCTCGACCAGCTTGGCGTCGATCTCTTCCTTGGTGATGAGTACCCGCTCAAGGTCGGCACCCATGTCGTTCGCGTCCACCCGCATCACTTTCGGTCGTACCCCATTTAGACGGCTCAGACGGCCCGCGGCCGGGCCGGACCGCCGCCGGACCGCCCACACGGGTTCCGCGTCAGCGGTCCTTCTCGGGGCCCGGATTCAGCCTTGCCGAATCACCAGTCTGCCACCCTGCCGCTGGGCGACGACCTTGCCGGGGAGGTTGATGGCTCCCTGGCCGCGCCAGCCGGTGATCAGCTTGTCGATCTCCTCGATGTGCCGGGCGAAGAGCGAGCCGGCCGGGGCGCCCGCCTCGATGGCGGCCCGGCGCAGAATTCTGCGGCGCACGGCGGGCGGCAGGGCGTAGAGCTTGCTGCACTCCAGCAGGCCCGCGGCGTCACGGACGCCCGCCTCGGCCTGCCGGGCCCAGCCGTCGAGGGCGTCGGCGTCGTCGCGGGAGAGCTGGGCCGTACGGGCGAGTGCCTCGACGACGCCCTTGCCGAGGGCCTTCTCCAGGGCGGGCAGGCCCTCGTGGCGCAGCCGGGAGCGGGTGTAGGCGGGGTCGGTGTTGTGCGGGTCGTCCCAGACCGGCAGCGACTGGGCCATACAGGCCTTGCGGGCGGTCTGCCGGTCGAGCTGGAGGAACGGCCGCCGGTAACGGCCGCCGGCCCCCGAGACCGCGGCCATGCCCGACAGGGAGCGGATGCCGGAGCCGCGGGCGAGACCGAGGAGGACCGTCTCGGCCTGGTCGTCGCGGGTGTGGCCGAGGAGGACGGCGGTGGCGCCGTGGCGCTCGGCGGCGGCGTCCAGGGCGTCGTAGCGCGCGTCGCGGGCGGCGGCCTCGGGGCCGCCCTCGCGGCCGACGGTCACGGTGGCGGACTCCACCGGGTCGAGGCCGAGCGCGCGCAGGCGCAGGACGACCTCCTCGGCGCGCAGGTCGGAGCCGGGCTGGAGGCCGTGGTCGACGGTGACGCCGCCGGCGCGGAGGCCGAGCCGGGGGGCCTCGAAGGCGACGGCGGAGGCGAGTGCCATGGAGTCGGCGCCGCCGGAGCACGCCACGAGCACGAGCGGGGCGGACGGTCGCCCGGTCGCCGGGGGGCGTGCCGGGTGGTGCGCGGGATCGCGCGGGGAGTCGTGGACGGAGCCGTGCGCGACGGGGTGCGGGAGCGCCACGGGCGCGGTGCGCGCGGCCCCTCGGTGCTCTCGGGGCTCGTGCTCGTCGTTGTGTTCGGTGAGGATGTCGTGGAGGACGCGGCGGACCGCCAGGCGTATCGCCGCGACCGCAGGATGGGGACCCATGTCCGGTGCCCTTCATGAAGTTTTCGGGGGGGGGTACTCGTGTTCCGGTCACACAGAGTGTGTAGATGGTGACAGAAACAGGCCGTTCCCCGAGCATCGCACGCCTGCCGGGGGCTCACGGTCCCTCGGACGGGTGATTGAAGGGGCGTTGGTCTGCCGCCGTCCGATTCCCTCGTGCGCCCCCTCCCTCCGCTTCACGACTCGGACGTGCGGTGCACCCGTGCGATCCAGTCCGCCGGTTTGGCGATCTCCGTCTTGGTGGGGAGGGTGTTGGGCGAGGTCCACACGCGGTTGAAGCCGTCCATGCCGACCTCGTCGACGACCGCGCGGACGAAGCGCTCGCCGTCGCGGTACTGCCGGAGCTTGGCGTCGAGGCCGAGGAGCCTGCGCAGCGCCAGGTCGAGGCGGGAGGCGCCCTTGGCGCGGCGCTGCTGGAACTTCTCCCGGATCTCCCCCACGCTCGGCACGACCTCGGGTCCGACACCGTCCATGACGAAGTCGGCGTGGCCCTCCAGCAGGGACATCACGGCGGTGAGGCGGCCGAGGATCTCCCGCTGGGCGGGGGTCTGCACCAGCTCCACCAGGGACCGGCCGCCGTCGTCCTCCTCGCCCTCGGGACGTCCGCCGGCGAGGGTCTGGGCGGCTTCGCGGATGCGCTCAAGGACGGTCATGGGGTCGACCTCGGTCTCGCCGAGGAACGACTGGATCTCGCCCTCCAGGTGGTCCCGGAGCCAGGGCACGGCCGTGAACTGCGTGCGGTGGGTCTCCTCGTGCAGGCAGACCCAGAGGCGGAAGTCGTGCGGCTCGACGTCGAGTTCGCGCTCCACGTGGACGATGTTCGGCGCGACGAGCAGCAGCCGGCCGCCGCCGTCGGCCCCGGCGGGCAGCTCGCGGGTGGCGGGGGCGAAGGTCTCGTACTGGCCGAGGACGCGGGAGGAGAGGAACGACAGCAGCATGCCCAGTTCCACGCCGGTGACCTTGCCGCCGACCGCGCCGAGGACCGCGCCGCCGGGGGTGGAGCCGCGCCGTTCCTGCATCTTGTCCAGGAGCGGTTTGAGCAGCTCGCGGAAGCCCGCGACGTTGGCCCGGACCCAGCCGGGGCGGTCGACGACGAGGACGGGGGTGTCGGCGGCCCCCTCGGAGACCATCCGGGTGAAGCCGCGGACGTGCTCCTCGGAGGCCTTGGCATGCCGTCGGAGTTCCGCGACGACGGCGCGGGCCTCGTCGCGGCTCACCTCGGGGCCCGGCCGGACCAGTCGGGTCGCGGTCGCCACCGCGAGGTTCCAGTCGACCATCCCGGAAGATGCGGCACCACCGATGCTCGTCATGCGTCAACCGTACGTGAGCGCCGCCGCCGGGGGCAGGCCGTGCGGGGCGCCGGGAGGACGCGGGTGCCGGTGGGGCGTCAGTGGCAGCCGCAGTCCGCGAGCGCGCTCGCCATCGCGTCCAGCGCCGACTGGGCGGCCTGCGGGTCGGTGGTGCCGTCGGCGAGGAAGGCGAAGCCCAGCAGCCCGCCGTCGCGGGTGACGACCGTGCCGGCCAGGGTGTTGACGCCGGTCAGCGTGCCGGTCTTGGCGCGTACGAGGCCGGCGGCGCCGTCGGTGTCGTCGGCGTAGCGGCTGCTGAGCGTTCCGGTGAACCCGGCGACGGGGAGCCCGGTGAGGACGGAGCGCAGTTCCGGGTGGTCGGGGTCGGCGGCGGTCACCAGCAGGTCGGTGAGGAGGTCGGCGGTGAGCCGGTCGGCGCGGTCCAGTCCGCTGCCGTCGTGGAAGTCGGCGCCCTTGACGGTGAGGCCGAGTTTCTTCAGGCGTGCGGTGACGGCGGCCCCCGCGCCCTTGAAGTCGGCGCGCTTCCCGCTCGCCACGGCGGTGTGCCGGGCGAGGGCCTCGGCGAGGTCGTTGTCGCTGTTGGTGAGCATCCGCTCGACCAGGGAGGACAGCGGCGGGGAGGAGACGGTGGCGAGGGTGTCGGCGCGGCCGGTCGCCTTGGAGGGGCCGGGCGGGGTGGTCTCGATGCCCCGCTTCTCCAGGAGTGCGGCGAAGGTGCGGGCGGCGGCGGCCGCGGGGTCGCTCTCGCGCGGGGCGGGGCCGCTGGAGGAGCCGTCCGTGCGGGCCTCGTCCACCATGAGGGCGGTGATGTCGGCGAGGTTGTCGTTGACCCCGATCGGGTGTTTTCCGGAGCCGGCGTAGAGCGTCGTGTCGTAGGACAGCGTCACCTCGCGCACATGGTTCTTCTTCAGCGCTTTCGCGGTCTTCGCGGCGAGGGTGCGCAGGTCGGCCGAGCCCTTGAGGCCCTTGCCCGCGGTGAGGGTGGGGTCGCCGCCGCCGACCAGGACGAGTTCGCCGGTGTCGCCTTCGTAGGCGGTCCGGGTGGTGAGGCGGTGGTCGGGGCCGAGGGCGGAGAGGGCGGCGACCGCGGTGGCGATCTTGGTGGTGGAGGCGGGGGTGAAGGCGGCGCCGACGCCGGTGCCGTAGAGACGCTTCCCGGTGGTGAGGTCGACGACGGAGGCCGCGTGGCGGTCGCCGAGCGAGGCGTCGTCGAGCAGGGGGTCCAGTACGCCGGCGAGGCCGGTCGTGCTCCGGCCGCTGTCCGGGGCGGTGTCGAGGCCGGCCAGGACGGACCCGGCGCTGGGGGCGGGCCGGGGCGCTCCGGCGGTCCCGGACTCCGTACCGTGATCTGCGCCACCCGTGTGCCGCTGGGCGACGGCCCGGTCACGCTCGGCCGTACGCTGGCCCGTGGAGTCCCAGGGGCCCGCCGCGGTCACCACGCCGACGGTGAGGGCCAGTCCGGCGGTCGCGGCACCCGCGGTGTACTGCCAGGTCTTCGGCCCGGTGATCCGGGCGAGGTGGGGCGAGGCGGCCCGAGCGAACCGTGCGACCCGCGGTCCGGCGGCCCGCGCGGCTCCGGACAGCCGTGGCCGCACGGCCTCGGCGGCCCGTACGAGCGGCGGACGCAGGGCGTCCGTGGCGCGTGCGAGACGGGGGCGTACGGCGCCCGCGGCCCGCGCGAGACGCGGCCGCACGGACCGCCACGGCCTCTCCTCCACCACGACCACCAGCCCCTTTCGCGATCACACACCTGCGTGAGGGACACTTAATCACCAGAACTATGTGCTGATCATGGAGGAGCGTCCGGTGGAGTTCGACGTCACGATCGAGATCCCGAAGGGTTCGCGGAACAAGTACGAGGTGGACCACGAGACCGGTCGTATCCGCCTGGACCGCCGCCTTTTCACCTCGACCGCCTACCCGACCGACTACGGCTTCGTCGAGAACACCCTCGGCGAGGACGGTGACCCGCTGGACGCGCTGGTCATCCTCGACGAGCCGACCTTCCCGGGCTGCCTGATCCGCTGCCGCGCGATCGGCATGTTCCGGATGACGGACGAGGCCGGCGGCGACGACAAGCTGCTGTGCGTCCCGGCGACGGACCCGCGCGTGGAGCACCTGCGCGACATCCACCACGTCTCGGAGTTCGACCGCCTGGAGATCCAGCACTTCTTCGAGGTCTACAAGGACCTGGAGCCCGGCAAGTCCGTCGAGGGCGCCAACTGGGTGGGCCGTACGGACGCCGAGGCCGAGATCGAGCGCTCCTACAAGCGCGCCAAGGAGCACGGCGGCCACTGAGCCCCCTGAGTCCACCGGGGCTCGTGTTACACGATGGGCCGTACGCATCCGCGTGCGGCCCGTTCGTGTTTGTGTGCCCATACTGAGGGCTACTGGAGGATGTGGTCGTAGGGAGCTTTGAGCACGTGAGGGACACGGAGGAGCGGGTCGCGGCACCGGGCGACGGTGAGGCGTCGACGACGTCGGAGTTCGCCCTGCCGCAGGGGCTGACCGTCCCCCGGACCGAGAGCGAGTCCGAGACGACGTCGGAGTTCGCCCTGCCGGACGGACTGGACGTCCCGCAGGCCCCGGCGGCGGAGCCCGAGGGGTCGGCGTTCAGCACTCCGCGCGGGTACAGCGCGCCGCACGCCCAGTCCGCCTTCACCCCGCCGGCCGGCGTAGCGGCGGTCAACCTCGTCAAGGACGCCCCCTGGCAGGACCGGATGCGCACGATGCTGCGCATGCCGGTGGCCGAGCGGCCCGCGCCGGAGACGCCGCAGCGGCACGACGACGAGACCGGTCCGGCCGTACCGCGCGTGCTCGACCTGACGCTGCGCATCGGCGAGCTGCTCCTGGCGGGCGGCGAGGGCGCCGAGGACGTGGAGGCCGCGATGTTCGCGGTCTGCCGCTCCTACGGCCTGGACCGCTGCGAGCCGAACGTCACGTTCACCCTGTTGTCGATCTCGCACCAGCCGTCGCTGGTGGAGGACCCGGTGACGGCGTCGCGCACGGTGCGCCGCCGGGGTACCGACTACACCCGGCTCGCGGCCGTCTTCCAGCTGGTGGACGACCTCAGCGACCCGGACACGCAGATCTCCCTTGAGGAGGCCTACCGGCGCCTCGCGGAGATCCGCCGCAACCGCCACCCCTACCCGACCTGGGTGCTGACCTCGGCGAGCGGACTGCTCGCGGGCGCGGCCTCGCTGCTCGTCGGCGGTGACCTGATCGTCTTCGTCGCGGCGCTGATCGGCGCGATGCTCGGCGACCGGCTCGCCTGGTACTGCGCCGGGCGCGGGCTGCCGGAGTTCTACCAGTTCGCGGTGGCCGCGATGCCGCCGGCGGCGATCGGCATCGCGCTGACGCTGGCACACGTCGACGTGAAGGCGTCCGCGGTGATCACCGGTGGGCTGTTCGCGCTGCTGCCGGGGCGGGCCCTTGTCGCCGGTGTGCAGGACGGTCTGACCGGCTTCTACATCACCGCCGCCGCGCGGCTCCTGGAGGTCCTGTACTTCTTCGTCAGCATCGTCGCCGGGGTGCTGGTGGTGCTGTACTTCGGCGTGCAGCTCGGCGCCAAGCTCAACCCGGACACCGCGCTGGGCACGGGTGGCCAGCCGGTGGTCGCGATCATCGCGTCGATGCTGCTGTCCCTGGCCTTCGCGATCCTGCTCCAGCAGGAACGATCCACCGTGCTGGCCGTGACCCTCAACGGGGGTGTCGCGTGGTGCGTGTACGGGGCGATGCACTACGCGGGCGACATCTCGCCGGTGGCCTCCACGGCCGCCGCGGCGGGGCTGGTGGGGCTGTTCGGGCAGCTGATGTCCCGGTACCGGTTCGCGTCCGCGCTGCCGTACACGACTGCGGCGATCGGTCCGCTGCTGCCGGGTTCCGCGACGTACTTCGGTCTGCTGGCGATCGCGCAGAGCGAGGTGGACCGGGGACTGGTGTCGCTGTCCAAGGCGGTGGCGCTGGCGATGGCGATCGCCATCGGGGTGAACCTCGGGTCGGAGATCTCGCGGCTGTTCCTGCGGATGCCGGGCGGGGCGAGCGCGGCGGGGCGGCGGGCCGCGAAGCGGACGCGAGGGTTCTAGAACCGGTTCGGGTTCCAGAGCGCCCGAGGGGCAGGACGCCCCGGGAGGGGGAGGGCGCCCGAGGGGCACGGGGCCCTAGGGGCAGGGCGCCCGAGGGGCACGGGGTGCTGTCTGTCCGCGGGTGCGGGTGCGTCGTGGCTCGGCGCGCAGTTCCCCGCGCCCCCTTCGGGGCGGTTCAGTAACCCTGGTTGTACGGGTTCTGCTGCTGGCCGTAGCCCTGCGGGTACTGCTGCTGGGGGTACTGCTGCTGCGGGTACGGCTGCTGCTGTTGCTGCTGGGGGTAGTACTGGTCGCCGTACGGCTGCTGCTGCTGCTGCTCGTAAGGCTGCTGCTGCGGCTGCTGCTGCGGCTCCGGGTCGACGCGGCGGAGCTGGGTCGTGGCGTCGTCCATGGGCTGCTGGTACTGCTGCTGGTACGGCTGCTGCGGCTGCCGCGGTTCGGGGCGGGCCGGCTCCTGCGGGTTCTTCTTGTTCTTCGAGCGGGCGCGGAGGAACTCGATCGCGATCGGGACCACGGAGACCAGGACGATCAGGATGAGGATCGCCTCGATGTTCTCCTTGACGAAGTCGATGCCGCCGAGCCAGGAGCCGAGCAGGGTCACGCCCGCGCCCCACAGGACGCCGCCGATGACGTTGAACGTCAGGAACGAGCGGTACTTCATGCCGCTGACGCCCGCGATGATCGGCGTGAACGTGCGCACGATGGGCACGAAGCGGGCCAGGACCAGGGACTTCGGGCCGTACTTCTCGAAGAACTCGTGGGCCTTGGTGACGTTCTCCTGCTTGAAGAGGCGGGAGTCGGGGCGCTTGAAGAGGGACGGGCCCACCTTCTTGCCGAACATGTAGCCGGCCTGGTCGCCCAGGATCGCGGCGAGGCAGATCAGCGCGATCGCCGCCCACAGGGGGAAGTCGAGCTGGCCGGAGGTGATCAGCAGACCGGCAGTGAACAGCAGCGAGTCACCCGGCAGGAAGAAGCCGATGAGCAGGCCGGACTCGGCGAAGACGATGAGCAGCAGGCCCCAGATGCCGAACGTGTCGAGGAGATAGTTCGGATCCAGCCAGCTCGGGCCGAGGGCAAGCGTCGTCACGGTTCCGGGCTCCTGTGGGATGAAGGTGGTGAGGCGATGAAGTACGGCCGCACAAAGCTATCAACGCCTTGTGCATGCCCCAGGTTCCACCGATGGGGCCAGGATGAACTGTGGTCTCCCTCGGACCGAGCTGTGAGGTGCCGGATCAGCCCGTGTGCCGGGCCGCGTTCGCGGTGATCGCCCGCGCGAGGTGCTCGGCGAGGCAGACATGCATGGCGTACGGGCAGTCGTAGAACCAGCCGGTGATCTGCTGCCGGTGTTCCTCCGCCAGGGCCATGGCGGCCTCGCCGGACGGGGGCTCGCCGGCCTCCATGAGCGCGCCGTAGCGCTCGTTCCAGTCGGCCTGCGAGGTGCAGGACGTGGCGTGAGGTCCGAGCCTGTCAGCGGCTGAGCCGCCGGAACCTGGCCACCGCGAGCGGGGCGAACACCGACAGCAGCGCCAGCGGCCAGAGGACGGCCGCCGCGACGTGCCCCGATTCGCCGCCGGGACCGCCGAAGAGGTCGCGTACGGCGGTGGCGGTGTGGGACATCGGGTTCCACTGGACGGCCGTGCCCATCCAGCCGGGCATGGTGGCGGGGTCGGCGAAGGCGTTGGAGAGGAAGCCGACGGGCCAGACCAGGATCTGCACCGACGTGACCAGCTCCGGCTTCCCGGCGACCAGGGCCAGGTAAATGCCGATCCACAGCATCGCGAAGCGGAAGAGCAGGAGCAGGCCGACGGCGCCGAGGAAGGCGCCGGGGCCGCCGGAGGTCCGCCAGCCGAGCGCGTGCCCGACGGCGATCAGCACGGCCAGGCCCGCCCCCGACTGGAGCATGTCGGCCGCCGCGCGGCCCACGAGGACCGCTCCGTCGGCCATGGGCAGGGAACGGAACCGGTCGACGACGCCCTTGTCGAGGTCGGAGGTGACGGCGATCATCGTGCTCTCCAGGCCGAAGGCCATGGTGAGCGCCAGCATGCCGGGCACGAGGTAGTCGACGTAGTCGCCCGCGACGCCCCGGCCGCCACCGACCAGGTAGCCGAACATCAGCAGCAGCATGACGGGGAACAGCAGGTTGACCGCGACCGGGACGGGCTGCCGCGCCCAGTGGGCCAGTTCGCGGCGGGTCATGGTCCAGGAGTCGGTCAGTGCGTGGGTGCTCACACGGTCTCCTTCGCGCGGTCGGTCGGAGGGCGGTCGGTCAGGTGCAGGAAGACCTCGTCCAGGGTGGGACGGCGCAGCGCCACGTCCTCCGCTTCGATGCCGGCCTCGGCGAGTGCCCGTACGACGTCGGTGAGCGCCGCCGTCCGGTCGGTGACGGGGGCGCTGAGCAGCCGCCGGTCGGGGTCGGTGCGGACGCCGGTGAGCGGCAGCAGGGCGGCGGCGTCGCCGAGCCGCGCGGCGTCGCGCAGGACGATGTCGACGCGGTCGCCGCCGAGGGCCGCCTTCAGCTCGTCGGGGGTGCCGTCGGCGACGGCCCGGCCGGCGTCCACGATGCAGACGCGGTCGGCGAGCTGGTCGGCCTCCTCCAGGTACTGGATGGTGAGCAGCACCGTCGTACCGCCCTCGACCAGGGAGCGGACCGAGCGCCACACCTCGGCGCGGCCCCGGGGGTCGAGGCCGGTGGTCGGCTCGTCCAGGAAGAGCACCTCGGGGTCGGTGATCAGCGAGGTGGCGAGATCGAGCCGGCGGCGCATGCCGCCGCTGTAGGCGCTGACCGCCTTGGCGCCGGTTCCGGACAGCTCGAAGCGGTCCAGAAGTTCGCGGGCACGCGCGCGTGCCCGCGCCGCGCCCAGATGATGCAGGCGGCCGAACATCTCCAGGTTCTGCCGTCCGTCCAGTTGCTCGTCCAGGGCCGCGTGCTGGCCGAGCAGGCCGATGCGGAGCCGCACCTCGTACGCCTCGGTGGCGACGTCGCGGCCCGCGACCTCGGCCCGGCCCGCGTCGGGCCGCAGCAGTGTGGCCAGGACGCGGACCAGGGTGGTCTTGCCCGCGCCGTTGGGACCGAGCACCGCGTGCACCGTGCCCCGCGCGGCGGTCAGGCACAGCCCGTCCAGTGCGCGTTTCGGGTTTTTCCGTCCGTACTCCTTGCGCAGTCCTTCGACGACGATCGCCGGTCGGTCCATCGGCCCCCCTCATTAGTCAACTTTGACTAGCTGCTCGCAAGGTATCCCCCGCGGTCGCATTGGTCAAACTTGATGAGGCCCCACTTGATCAGTGGGCGTCCTCCGGGTGCCTCTCCCCCGTCGCGTACGGGTTCGCCTCGCCCTCGCCGAGGACGCCGACGAACGGCTCGCCCTCGCCGGCGAAGGTGTACGCGCCGCCGCGGACCCGTTCGACGAGTTCCCGGGTCCAGCGGGCGCCGGTGTCGGCCGAGTGCACCCACAGATTCATGATCTCGCCGATGTGGCCAAGCTGCTCCGGGCCGCCCTCCGGCGTGTAGTACTCGGTGACGGACCTGCGCCAGGCCTCGATGGCGCCGATCCGCTCCCGGAGCAGTTCCAGGACCTCCGCGCGGGGCAGGTCGACCATGAGTCCCAGGCCCGCGGAGAGCACGTCCGGCTTCTGGTCGTAGGCCGTGAGGGACTGCCGCAGCAGCGCGAAGTACTCCTCCGTGCCCCGCTCGGTGATCTCGTACTCCGTGCGCGGCGGGCCGCCCGCGGTGGACGGCGCCGTCTCGTGCTCGTGCAGCAGTCCCTGCTTCGCCATCTGCTTGAGGGCGTGGTAGATCGAGCCGGGCTTGGCGTTGGACCACTCGTGCGCGCCCCAGTACTCCAGGTCGTTGCGCACCTGGTAGCCGTGGGCCCGCCCGTGCTGGCGGACCGCGCCGAGCACGAGGAGACGGATCACTGACATGCGGTCCAGGTTAGTCCGCGGGCCGGTGAGGGTCAGAAGGGGAAGCGGCTGCGCCCGTGCTGCACCGAGATCCACTTCTGGGTGGTGAAGGAGTCCAGCATCGTCTCGCCGTTGAGCCGGCCGAGACCGGAGTGCTTCTCGCCGCCGAAGGGGACGATCGGCTCGTCGTGCACGGTGCCGTCGTTCACGTGGAACATGCCGGTCTCGACGCGCTTGGCGAAGGCCACCCCGCGCTCCACGTCGCCGGTGTGCACGGCGCCGCTGAGTCCGTACGGGGTGTCGTCGACCAGGCGGACCGCCTCCTCCTCGCCGTCGAAGGGGACGAGCAGGGCGACCGGGCCGAAGATCTCCTGCCGGAGCAGGGCCGAGCCGGCGGGTACGTCGGTGAGCACGGACGGCTCGACCAGGTTCTGCGTCCGTCCGCCCCGCACCAGGGCCGTCGCCCCCTCGGCGAGCGCCTGCTCGACGACGCCCGCGACCGCGTCGGCCTGCCGGGAGTTGATCAGCGGGCCGATGACGGTGTCCGCGTCGGCCGGGTCGCCCGCCTTGAGGGTGCGCACCTTGGCGACGAACTTCTCGGTGAACTCCCCGGCCACCGCGCGGTCGA
The DNA here is from genome assembly GCF_034105845.1 of Streptomyces sp. CRN 30. NCBI lineage: Bacteria > Bacillati > Actinomycetota > Actinomycetes > Kitasatosporales > Streptomycetaceae > Streptomyces > Streptomyces sp. CRN 30. The sequence goes on from NZ_JAVRHI010000460.1 coordinate 28,841, forward strand.
CGAGGACGCGGTTGGCGGCCATGCAGACCTGGCCCTGATGGACGTAGCGGCTGAAGACGGCCGCGTCGACCGCGTAGTCGACGTCGGCGTCGTCGAGGACCACCAGCGCGCTGTTGCCGCCGAGTTCGAGGACCGAACGCTTGAAGTTCGCGGCGCAGACGGTGCCGACGTGGCGGCCGACCGCGTCGGAGCCGGTGAAGGAGATGACCTTCGGCACCGGGTGCTCAAGGAAGGCGTCGCCGATCTCCGCGATGTCGGTGACGACGACGTTGAGCAGGCCGCCGGGGAGGCCCGCGTCCTCGAAGATCTTGGCGACCAGGGTGCCGCCGACGATCGGGGTGTTCTGGTGCGGCTTGAGGACGACGCCGTTGCCGAGCGCGAGCGCCGGGGCGACGGACTTGAGGGAGAGCAGCAGCGGGAAGTTGAAGGGGCTGATGACGCCCACGACGCCGACCGGGACGCGGTAGACGCGGTTCTCCTTGCCCTCGCCCGGCGAGGGCAGGATCCGGCCCTCGGGGCGGAGCGCCAGGTGGACGGCCTCGCGCAGGAACTCCTTGGCGAGGTGCAGCTCGAAGGCGGCCTTCGTCCGGGTGCCGCCCAGCTCGGCGATGATCGCCTCGGTGATGTCGGCCTCGCGCTCCTCGACCAGGCGCAGCGCCTTCTCGAAGACCGCGCGACGCGCGTAGGGGCTGGTCGCCGCCCACCCCTTCTGCGCCCGCTCGGCGGCCCGGTAGGCCGTGTCGATCTCGTCGACGGTGGCTATCGTGATCGAGGCGAGCTTCGTGTCGTCGTAGGGATTGAAGTCGATGATGTCCCAGGAACCGGAACCGGGACGCCACTCGCCGTCGATGTACTGCAGTGCCAGGTCGGTGAAGTACGACGACATGTGATCCCTCAATCCCTTGCTGCCGGGCCGGACGAAGTCGACGGCCGACCGGCCTTCACGGTCCGTCCACACCTCATCGTACTGACGGGTTAAGGAAGTTGGGGAAGTTCAGTACGAGTCAGGTGATGCCCGCGTGAGACCAGGCCACGAGGTCCGGTAATGCCCTTGCGGGACCGGGAAACGGAACCCGTCAGGAGTGCCTGAGGAGGCCCCGGAGCAGGTCGCGGCTCTCGTCCGGTCCCGGGCTGTCCTGCTCCAGTTCGGCGAGCGCCTTCTCGTACTGGGCGACGTCCTCGGGTTTGTCCAGGTAGAGGGCGCTGGTGAGCTGCTCCAGGTAGACGACGTCCGAGAGGTCGGACTCGGGGAAACTGAGCAGCGTGAACGCGCCGGACTCGCCCGAGTGCCCGCCGAGGCCGAACGGCATGACCCGCAGCCGGATGTTGGGCCGCTCGGACATGTCGATCAGGTGCTGGAGCTGGCCGCGCATCACCTCGCGGTCACCGTAGGGGCGGCGCAGCGCGGCCTCGTCCAGGACGATGTGGAACTGGGGTGCGTTCTCGGCCACCAGGTACTTCTGGCGCTCCAGGCGCAGGGTCACCCGGCGCTCGACATCCGCCTCGCTCGCCTCTCGCATGCCGCGGCGCACCACCGCGCGGGCGTACTCCGGGGTCTGCAGCAGCCCGTGCACGAACTGCACCTCGTACACGCGGATGAGGGAGGCGGCGCCCTCCAGGCCCACATAAGTGGGGAACCAGCTGGGCAGCACGTCCGAGTAACTGTGCCACCAGCCCGCGACGTTGGCCTCCCGGGCCAGCGACAGCAGGGAGGCGCGCTCCTGCTCGTCGGTGATGCCGTACAGCGTCAACAGGTCGTCCACGTCACGCGTCTTGAAGCTCACCCGGCCCAGCTCCATACGGCTGATCTTGGATTCGGAGGCGCGGATCGAGTATCCCGCCGCCTCGCGCGTGATCCCCCGGGCCTCACGCAGTCGCCTGAGTTGTGATCCGAGCAGCATGCGCCGCACCACCGATCCGGGCTCTCCCGCGCTCACGTTCGCCAGCCTCCCCAACCGTCTTCAGAGGCCGAAGTCTGCCACTAAAACACTTCGAGCAGTACTCGTCCGGTTACGGAAACGGAGTTCAGCCAAAGAAAACGCACAGGACACGGCAAGACTCGCTGACACGACACCCGGGCGGAGAGGTGAAGATGGCGGAAAATTTGGCCAACAAGCGGTACGGGCAGGTCCAATTCGGTCACGTGCACGTGCATCTGCCCTTGCATCTGCCCTGCGCTTCCGAAACCATGGTGCCGCACCACCGCATCACCCGCGCCGCAACGCTGCATCGCCGCATCGCCGCATCGCTACGACCGCGAATTCCCGGGAGTGCCTCGCATGGGGACGAATGGATCGACCATGCTCAAGCCGTTACGGCAGGGCCCTCCGCCGCTCGATCCCGCCCGCGTCTCGAACGCGGCCTCCTGCATCCTGCCGCCGCGCTTCGAAGCGGTGCGCGACGCGCGGAGCTTCACGCGCGGGACGCTCGACGACTGGGACACCGGCGACCGCTACGACGACATCTGCCTGGTCGTCTCCGAACTCGTCACCAACGCCCTGCGGCACGCGCTGCCGGCCGACGCCGCCTGCCCGGCGGACGCCGCCCGCGCGGCCGCCCTGCACGGCGCGGTACGGCTGCACCTGATGCGCTGGACCGGGCGGCTGGTGTGCGCGGTGCGCGACCCCAGCGACGACAGCCCGGTGGCCCGCACCGGCGAGGACTTCGCGGCCGAGTCGGGCCGCGGTCTGTTCCTGGTCGAGTCCTTCAGCGACGGCTGGGGCTGGTACCCGCTGACCGGCACGGTGCCCGGCAAGGTCGTCTGGGCCCTGTTCCGCCTGGCGGACCCGCCCGTCGTGTAGACCGCCCCGCCTTTTCGACATGCCCGGTGTCTACGCGCGTCACGGCAGGCGATGCGGCGGTCACGGGGTGCGACCGGGGGCGGCTGCCCGGCCCCGGCGGTGAGGTGCGCGGACACCGCCCGCGCGGACACCGCCCTCCGATCGGTCAGCCCGCGACCAGGTGGTCGAACTCGCCGTCCTTGACGCCCAGCAGCATCGCCTCGATCTCGGCGCGCGTGTAGACCAGCGCCGGACCGTCGGGGAAGCGGGAGTTGCGTACCGCCACGTCCCCGCCGGGCAGCCGCGCGAACTCCACGCACGATCCCTGCGAGTTGCTGTGCCGGCTCTTCTGCCAGGCCACGCCGTGCAGATCCGTGGCGGCGATGCCGTTGTACACGCCGGACGCGTCGTCAACGTCGTACACGTCGTGGTTCACAGGCCGCTCCCCGGTGTCGCACTGGTGGCTGGTGTGGCCATTGATGCCATGGTCAACTGACCCGGATCATAACCCCGTTACACGTGCACCTGCATGGGCATATGCACGTGCACGCCGGGTGGTTACACGGTTACAGCCGCGAAGACCGCGGTGGCCACGGGCGACCCCGGCCGTGCCGGGGCCCCTTCCTCTGTGACGCCGGGCCGCCACCGCACGTTCCCCCGCCTGCCCCGGCTTGTGTTGATCATGCAACTACACCAGGGGTCCGCCTGAACAGGCGGACCCCTGGTGCGGGAGGGAAAGGCGAGGTGGCCGGAAGAGGGCTGTGAAGAGGCCGGGCTCAGCGGCTCCTCAGCGGCTCCTCAGCGGCTCGCGTAGGGCAGCAGCGCCATCTCGCGCGCGTTCTTGATCGCCGCGGCCAGCTGCCGCTGCTGCTGGGCCGTGACCCGGGTGACCCGGCGGCTGCGGATCTTCCCCCGGTCGGAGATGAACTTCCGCAGCAGATCGGTGTCCTTGTAGTCGATGTACGTCACCTTGGCCTGGTCCAGAGGGTTCGGACGGGACTTGAGGGGCTTGCGGTCGCTTTTGCGAGGCATCGGGTTCAAACCTCCAGCAGGGTGTCGAAGGCGGACGGCAGCCGCTTCCAGGCGTCGCGCCCTGCGGCGTACTCCGCGTCGGTCAGCAGGCAGGACTCCAGCAGCCGTGCCAAGCCGTCCCGGTCGAGGCCGGGCGAGGTGAAGACCAGGTGCTGGCAGCGGTCGCCGTGCTCGGGGTGCCAGTCGAGGGCGGCGGCGGCCCGGCGTACGGGCGGCACCATCTCCCAGGCCGCGTCCGGCAGCGAGGCGAGCCACGGGCCCGCCCCCTCCACGCACAGGGCACCGCCCGCGGCGTCCCAGTGCAGCAGCGTGTCCGCCTTGTCGGCCAGCCAGAACCGCCCCCTGCTGCGGGCCGCCGCGCAGGTGAGATCCTCCAGCGCGGCATAGAGCCGCTCCGGGTGGAAGGGCCTGCGCCGGCGCCACACCAGGGTGGCGACGCCGTGCGCGTCGGCGTCGGCCGGCAGCAGCGCGCAGGCCGGGTGCTGGGCCGCGGCGGCGGCCTCGACGTCGAAACCCGCGAACGCGGCCTTCACCAGCTCGGAACGGGGGCTTATCGGGTCACCGTGGTCGATCGGGACCCGGCGGGCGGTCTGCCCGATCGGGACCCGGCGGGCGGTCGGGTGGAGCTGGGCCAGCAGCTCGTGGTCCTCGTCGTCGGCCTCCGGGGAGTCGGCGAGGGCGAGGACGGGGGCGTACTCCAGCTGCCGCGCGAAGGTGTCGGCGACCGTGCGCTGGTCGGTGGCGGCCGCGGCGAGGCCGCCGTCGGCGAGGTCGTCGCCGTTGCCGAGGCAGGGCAGGACCAGCGCCGGGTCGACGGCGGTGATGACGCCGGTGACGGTGAACCCCCCGGCCGTCACCACCTCCGCCATCGCCTTGGGCTCGACGGAGTCCCACAGTTCGACGACGGCGAGCGGGACGGCACCGGCGTCCGCGAGCCGCCGCAGCTCGGGGACGAGGTCCTCGCGCAGGGCGCAGCAGGCGCAGTCGTTGACCAGCGGCGCCTCTCCGGCGGACAGCAGCCCGCTCGCGTCGCGGACGGTCCGTACGACCGTGCCCGCCGCGGCGGTCGCGAGGTCGTGGTGGAGGACGACGCCGCCGGGCACCTCGGCGAGCAACTGCTCCACGGTGGCCCGGCGGGCGTCGGCGTGCAGTCCGCCGACGATGACGACGGGGAGCGGCGGCCCTGCCGTGTCCCCGGCCATCAGGGCTTCTTCCCGTACCGGCGCTCGAAGCGCTCGACGCGTCCGGCGGTGTCCAGGACGCGGGCGGTGCCGGTGTAGAAGGGGTGGCTGACGTCCGAGATCTCGACGTCGACGACGGGGTAGGTGTTCCCGTCCTCCCACTCGACCGTCTTCCCGCCGATCCGCTCGTCGGTCATGGTCGACCGGGTGAGGAAGGCGTAGTCGGCGGCGCGGTCGCGGAAGACGACGGGGCGGTACTCGGGGTGGATTCCCTTGCGCACGGCGGTACTCAGCGCTCCTCTCGGAAGTCGACGTGCCGGCCGGCGACCGGGTCGTACTTGCGCAGGGTCAGCCGGTCGGGATCGTTGCGGCGGTTCTTGCGGGTGACGTAGGTGAAGCCGGTCCCGGCGGTGGACCGCAGCTTGATGACCGGACGGAGTTCGTTGCGTGCCATGGCTGCTATCTTACTGAAAATGAATTCCATTAACAGCCATCGTCCGGATGGCAGGAGGAGAGGTACGTCACCGTGTCCGCCCACTGCATGCTGACCGGCGCACAGCCCGGCTTCGGCAACCGCATCTCGCACTCCCACCGGCGCACGTCCCGCCGCTTCGACCCCAACATCCAGAGCAAGCGCTACTGGCTGCCCAGCGAGAACCGGCACGTACGGCTGCGGCTGAGCACCAAGGCGATCAAGACGGTCGACACCATCGGCGTCGAGGCGGCCGTCGCCCGCATCCGCGCCCGGGGAGTGAAGGTCTGATGGCGAAGAAGAGCAAGATCGCGAAGAACGAGCAGCGGCGGGAGACCGTCGCGCGGTACGCCGCGCGGCGCGCCGAACTGAAGGAGATCGTCCGGCGCCCGTCCTCGACGGACGAGGAACGCCTCGCCGCCCAGCGCGAACTGCGCCGCCAGCCCCGCGACGCGAGCGCCACGCGCGTGCGCAACCGCGACCAGACCGACGGACGCCCGCGCGGCTACTTCCGTACGTTCGGGCTTTCCCGCGTCTCCCTGCGCGAACAGGCGCACGCCGGACATCTGCCCGGGGTGCGCAAGTCGTCCTGGTAGCTTGCGCGTTGTCGTGGGGCCCCTTCGGCCGTCCGCTACAGCTTGGAGCTTCCGGTGACATCGGTGACTGTGGAAGGTACGGCGGGCGGGGCGAGGCGCAGCCGTCCCCGGGGGTGGCGCGCGGGGCGCACGGCGGTGGCCGTGGGCGTGACCGCCGTGGTGGCACTGACCGCGGCGGCGTGCGGCGGCGGCGGATCGTCCGACGACAGCCCGCCGGACGGTACGGAGCCCGGTACGACGGCGTCCACGCCGTCCGCCCCCTCCTCACCGTCACCGTCACCGTCGGCCGGTGGTTCCGAGGGGTCGGCCGGTGAACTGGAGGGCAGTTGGCTGGCCACCACCGGCGGCAAGGCGGTGGCCCTGGTGGTCACCGGGGCGCGGGCCGGTCTCTTCGCCACGGGCGGCACCGTGTGCGGCGGCAGCACGGGCGAACGGGACGGCGCGCGCACGATCCGCCTCTCCTGCACCGACGGCGACGACGCCCGGAAGTCCGGAACGGTCGAGTCGGTCGACGCCTCGCGCCTGGTGGTCGACTGGGCGGGCGGCCTCGGGACGGAGACGTACACCAAGGCGGAGGGCGGCACGCTGCCGAGCGGACTGCCGACGGCGGGCCTCGGTTCGGCAGGATGAGCCCGGAACGTGGATGTCCGGCCGGGGACCGGACTCGCGGCCGATAATCTCGGCTGTCCGCACGCACCCGCCGACAGCCAGAGGATTCTCGCTCATGCGCACCACCACCCGGCCGCCCGTGCTCGCCGCCGCCTCCGTCGTCGCGGCGCTCACGCTGCTGACCTCGTGTTCCGACGAGGGCGGCACAACCGACGGCCGCGGCGACGATTCCGCCTGCCGGATCGGCGAGTCGGGCACGGAGGTCACGGCGAGCCCCGCGCCGGCCGCCGGGGACACCGGCACCGTCACCGTGACGCTCACCAACCGCGGCTCCGAGTGCGTCCTGGACGGCTTCCCCGCGGTGACGCTCACCGCGGACGCCACCTCGGGGAAGCTGGACCCCGACGACGGCGCCTCGGCCCAGCGGCTGACGCTGGCCGAGGGCGGCGCGGCGTCCTTCACGCTCACCTACGTCCGCGGGGAGGACGACGGCGACGGCCTCGACGTCCGCGCGGCGCGCTTCGCCCTGCCCGGCGGCTCGGCCACGCACGAGATCCCGTGGTCGTACGGCGCGGTGGCGACGGAGTCCGAGGCGCCGGAGGCGACGGTGAGCGCGTTCCAGCAGGTCGGCGACTGAGCACCGCCCTTACGGCCTCGGCCGCTCAGGGCAGCGGGCGGTCGCGGAGGCTCAGGGCAGCGGGCGGTCGCGCACGCTCAGGGCAGCGGACGGTCGCGGCCCACGCGCGCGCGGTCGCCCGCGCGCGTGCCCTCCGTCCAGCCCGCCTCGTCGGAGACGCCCCGCAGCCGGGTCGTGGTCGTCTGAGGGAACATCCGTTCCAGCCGGTCGGTGACCGCGACCTCGCGGGTCGCGAGCACGGGCAGCAGGTCGTCGCGGGCCTCGGGCGACTCGTTCACCTGGGCCTCGGCGGCGGCCCGCAGCCGGGTGCCGACGCGGTGCGCGTAGGCCGCGAGGAACGACTGCCGGAAGGTCTTGGTCCGCTTCCGCCCGCCCTTGCGCTGGGCGGACTCGGCCCTGGTCATGGCGGTCTCGGCCTGCACGAGCAGTGACGTGTACAGCAGCTCGACCGCCGCCAGGTCGGTCTCGAAGCCGACGACGGTGGAGAACCCGAACGCCTCGTTCCACACCGCGCGGCAGTGGTTGGCGTCGGCCACCGCGTCCAGCAGGACGGCCTTGGCCTGCTCGTACGGCGGCTCCACGCCGATCCGGCAGGCCCCCGGCGTGTCGGGCGCGGGCGCGCGGGCCGCGAGCAGCGCCTCGTCGACGCTGTGCCGGGCCATCAGCTCCTGCGCCTTGGCGCTCAGCGCCTCCGCCTCCTCCGGGTAACCGGTCGCCTCGGCCTTGGCGAGCAGCGCGCGGATACGGGCGAGGGCGCGTGACTCCGGCCGCGCCTCCCCGCGCGGTCCGCCGGGTCCGTCCAGCGGCTCCAGGTCGGGCAGGCGCAGCAGCAGGCGGTACAGCTCCAGGACGGTGGTGGCGTGCGTGAAACGGTCACCGCGCGGTGCCGGGTGCGCGGGCCCGTCGGGGAGCGCGTCGAGCTGTGCGGCCCAGCGCGGGCCGCGCGGACGGTCGTCGGCCGCCTGGGCCCGGACCAGTCCGGCGACGAGGCGCAGATGGGGCTCACCGAGGTCCCGCCGTACGAGCCGTACGACGTCGGCGGGCTGCCAGCCGCGCCGCCAGGCCCCGGCGACGAACTCCGTGCCTCGCCGCTCCAGTTCACCGTCGGCCGCCGGGTCCGCCGCGAGCAGGGAGGCCGCGGTGTCGAGGGACGCGTCGGAGGTGTCGTAGAGGGCGGTCCGCAGAGCGCGCTCCACGGTGCCGGAAGAGCCGGGTGTACTGGTGCTGGTGCTCACCCGGCGATGGTGCCACGGCCGTCGTCGCCGGCGTCGAGGCAGTACGGGCAAGTGTCAGTCGGCTCCGTCCCCGCCGTTGTCAGACCCGGGTGCGAGACTCGCGTCATGGCTGACAGGTGGCTGCTCGCCGAGGCCGAGGACGGTGGCGTGGACGTCGCCCCCCTCGGCCCCGACGGGCTGCCCGCCGGACCGGTGCGGCGAGAGCCGGACGCCGCCGCGGCCGTGCGCGCCCGCCCCGCCGTCTCCCGCTGGATCTGGCGCTCGACCTCCCCTCTCTACCCGCGCCTGCTCGCCGCGGGCGTCCGCGTCGAGCGGTGCTACGACATCGAGGACGCCGAGACCCTGCTGCTGGGCCATGAGGGCCGCTCCGGCGCACCCCGTTCGGCCGCGGCGGCGCTGGCCAGGCTGCGCGGCACCGCGGTACCGCCGGACCCGCCGCAGCGCTCCGCCGAGCCGGGCGCGCAGTCTCCGCTCTTCGAACCGCGGAGCGTTCCGCTCCCCTTCTCCGACCTGGCCGCCGTCTACGCCGAGCAGCAGCGGCGCCACGACCGGTCCGCGCACCCGGACCGGCTGCGGCTGCTGACGGCGTCCGAGTCGGCGGGGACGCTGGTGGCGGCCGAGATGAACCGCGCCGGGCTGCCGTGGCGTGCCGACGTGCACCGCGAGCTGCTGCACGACCTGCTGGGCGAGCGGTACGCGGGCGGCGGTGAACCGCGCCGCCTGGCCGAGCTGGCGGACGAGGTGTCGGCCGCGTTCGGCCACCGCGTCCGCCCCGACCTGCCCGCGGAGGTCACGCGGGCCTTCGCCCGGACCGGCATCAAGATCCGCTCCACCCGCCGCTGGGAGCTGGAGTCCGTGGACCACCCGGCGGTGAAGCCACTGATCGAGTACAAGAGGCTGTACCGCATCTGGGTCGCCCACGGCTGGTCCTGGCTGGCCGACTGGGTCAGGGACGGCCGGTTCCGCCCCGAGTTCCTGGCCGGCGGGACGGTCACGGGCCGCTGGGTGACCAACGGCGGCGGCGCGCTCCAGATCCCGAAGGTGATCCGCCGGGCCGTGGTCGCCGACCCGGGCTGGCGGCTGGTGGTCGCCGACGCCGACCAGATGGAACCGCGCGTGCTGGCGGCGATCTCCCGCGACCCCGGCCTGATGGAGGTGGCGGGCCGCCCGACCGACCTCTACCAGTCCGTATCCGACCGCGCCTTCTCCGGCGACCGCGACCAGGCGAAGATCGCCGTACTGGGCTCGATCTACGGCCAGACCTCCGGCGACGGCCTGAAGAACCTGGCCGCGCTCAGACGCCGCTTCCCGCGCGCCGTGGCCTACGTGGACGACGCGGCCCGCGCGGGAGAGGAGGGCCGCCTGGTCCGTACGTGGCTGGGGCGGACCTGCCCGCCGGTGACGGGCCCCGGCGAGGACGACGCCGGGGAGGCGGGCCTCCCCCAGGACGACGACCGGGCCGATCGGTCGTCCACTCCGGACGCCCGCACCCGGGGCCGATTCACCCGCAACTTCGTCGTCCAGGGCAGCGCGGCGGACTGGGCGTTGCTGATGCTGGCCGCACTGCGGCAGTCGTGTGCGGGGCTCGCCGCCGAACTGGTCTTCTTCCAGCACGACGAGGTGATCGTGCACTGCCCGGCGGAGGAGGCGGACACGGTCGTCGCGGCCATCCGCGAGGCGGCCGACCTGGCCGGCCGCCTCACCTTCGGCGAGACACCGGTCCGCTTCCCGTTCACGACGGCGGTGGTGGAGAGCTATGCGGACGCGAAGTGAGCGCCTCCGGGGTCTCGACCGGCGTCACTCGTCACGGCAGCACAGCCGGCAACACAGCGCGAGCCTCGTACCTCACACCTCATACCTCGCACCTCGCACCTCGTACCTCATACCTCGCCCAGACCGCCTGGACGGTGTTCCTCATCGCGCATCGCGCTCGGGGACGACGGCACGGGTCCGTGACGGCCCAGGACGTGACCGCCTACAGGCCGAGTACCGCGTCGGCGGCGGCCAGGTGACGGCTGACCGGGCCGAACGAGACCAGACCGCTGCCCGCACCGGCGTACTCCCCTTCCGCGGCGGCGAGTTCGTCCCGAGCGCGCCGCAGTACCGGTAGCTGCCCCACGGCCGCGGCGGCCCGCGCGAGTACGCACCACAGCGCCTCCTGGAGCAGGTCGTGCGGGGGCCGGGGGACGGCCCCGAGGGCCTGCCGGGCCCGCTCGGTGTCACCGGAGGCGGCCAGCAGCAAGGGTTCCAGCCAGGGGCCGTACGGTCCCGGGTCGAGACCGGCGAAGTCACCGGGATCGGGCAGGCCGTCCCCTCGCATGACCGGAACCAGCGCGACGAGGGCGGCGGCTCCCCGGGTGAGGCCGGGCATGCCGCAGTCGGCGGTCTCCGCCAGGACCTGCGCGTACCGGGGGCGGGCGGCCGGCCGGCCGTCGGTCTCACTGGTGCGCAGCGCCCGGTACCAGGCGGTGAACACCCCGGCGAGCGGCCGTTCGTTGCGGTGTGCGAGCCGGTCGATCTCCTCGGCCTCGCTGTCGGCGGCGAGGAAGTCGCCGATACCGGCCAGCGCCTGGAGGCGGACGATACGGCCCAGCACTTCGTGTCCGGGGAGCTGGTGGTCGACGGCGAGCCGGGTCAGTTCGGCGCCGAGGGCGTCCCGGCGGGCGGCCGATCCACAGTCGGCGAACGACTGCATGAAGGCGCCGTTGAGGGCGAACGCGAGGAGCGCGGGGTCGCCCAGGCGCCGGGCGAGCCGGACGGCCTCCTCGGCGGCGCGGGCGGCGCGCAGCCGCCACGGCTCGGTGACAGGGGCACCGGCCGCCCGGGGAAGCGGCGCGTCGGCGGCGGCGTCGCCCCGGGACTCGACCGCCACGACGGACAGCAGCCGGGCGCGCAGCGCGGCCGGTCCGTCGGGGCCCAGCCGGGCGGCGGCGCGGGCGGCGGCCCACACCAGTTCTCCGGCGCCGTCGGGGTCGTCGGCGCGGGTCCACACCGCCGGGACGTCGTAGGAGCCGATGATCCGGGCAGCCAGTTCGGTGTCGCCGGTCGTCTCGGCCGCCGCGACGAGGTCCCTCCGGTGCCGGTGCGCCTCCTCCAGGCCGTCGGGGCCGGTCACCGCGAGGTCGCGCAGCAGCCCGGCGGTGGCGTGCAGCCGGGCCCGCGACCGGGCGGGGACCGAGCGGTCCCAGGAGGCCGCCGCCCGGTCCCAGACGCTGCCGGCGGTTCCGGCCGGTTCGGCGGGGGCGTCGGCGGGCGTGCTGAGGATGCGTGCCTCGGTCCGGGCCAGGGCACTCCCGCCTCCGCTCAGGGCGTCGCGGGCCTGGTCGAGCGCCTGCGACGCCTCGCCGCGCCGCCCGGCCCGGTCGAGCGCGGTGGCCAGCAGCACCCAGCCGTCCTCCCGGCCGGGGTGGGCGGCGACATGAGCGCGCAGATCGGCCACGGCGTCCCGGGCGGCGCCGGTCGCCAGCAGGGCGTCGGCGCGCCGCTCGACCGCGTCGAGCCGCAGTGCCTCAAGCCGGGCCCGTTCGGCGGCGGCCCACGCCACGGCGGGGAAGTCGGCCAGGACCGGCCCGCGCCAGCAGGCGAGCGCCTCGTCCCACAGGGCGACGGCCGCGTGCGGCGCCGCCCCGGCGGCCCGCGCGGCGATGTCCTCGAACCGCCAGGCGTCCACCGCGCCACGGCCCGCCCGTAGGACGTATCCAGGGCCGTCGGTGACCAGCAGACGGGACGGCTGCCGGGGCGGACGGCCGGGCTCCAACGCTCGCCGCAGCGCGGCCACGAAGGTACGGACCGCGCCCACGGCGCCCGCCGGGGGCCCGTCCTCCCACAGGTCCGCCACGAGCCGGCCGACGGGGACCACGCGTCCCCGGGCGATCAGCAGCCGCCCGAGCACCTCCCGGTGCCGGGGCGCGCCCAGCGCGATCGGTGTGCCGTCGGCGCCCCGGGCGGCCACCGGCCCCAGCAGTCCGAACTCCACACCTACTCCACACCCACGGCTGGGTCCCTCCACGGGCGCCGCCCGTCCACTCATCGATCGCTGATCCGGGCCCCGCAACCTGGGTGACGTCCCCGGACACCCCGGCCGTACGGCCCGGAACGTCCACTTTGCCACGCCCCCACACCCTCACGCCCCCAGGAGTCACTGTGACCTCCCCGAGCATTACCGGTTTCACCGAGCACCGCATACGCGTCGACGACGGCGTCACCCTGAACGCGGCCGTGGGCGGGACGGGCACCCCCGTCGTCCTGCTGCACGGCTTCCCGCAGACCCACCTGATGTGGCGGCACGTCGCCGCCGGCCTCGCCGCCGACGGCCACACCGTCATCTGCCCCGACCTGCGCGGCTACGGTGCCAGCGACAAGCCCGCCGAGACCGGCCCCGAGGTCTACTCGAAGCGGACCATGGCCCGGGACGTCGTACGCCTCGCCGCCGAACTGGGCCACGACCGCTTCACCCTGGCCGGCCACGACCGGGGCGCGCTGGTCGCCTTCCGCGCCGCGATGGACCACCCCGACGCCGTGTCCCGCGCCCTCTTCCTGGACGTCCTGCCGACCCTCGACATGTGGGACGCCCTGCACGGCGTCTCCGCCGCCGTCGGCTTCCACCTCTACCTGATGGCCCAGGCCCCCGGCCTGCCCGAAGAGATGATCCAGGCGGCCGCCGACCCCTTCTTCGCCCACTTCCTCGACGCCTGGACCAAGGACCCGGACGCCCTGCCCGCCGACGTCCGAGCCCACTACCTCGCCGCGTCCGCGGCTGCCGTCCCCTCGATCGTCGCCGACTACCGCGCCTCGGCCGGCGTGGACGTCGACCACGACACCGCCGACAAGGAGAAGGGCAACCGGCTGGCCATGCCGGTGACCGTCCTCCAGCAGGACTGGGGCGCCGCCCTCGGCTACCACGCCCAGACCCTGTGGAGCGCCTGGACGGACGACCTCCGCCACCGGACCGTCTCCTGCGGTCACTTCATGGCCGAGGAGGACCCCGGCCTGATCACCGAGGAGATCCGGGCACTCGCCGCCCGCTGACAGAAAAACCCCAGATCACGACCGACGTGACCTGGGGTTCCAAGTGGAGCCGCCTTCGGGATTCGAACCCGAGACCTACGCATTACGAGTGCGTTGCTCTGGCCATCTGAGCTAAGGCGGCGTGTCCTGCGCACCATAGTGCGATCAGCGACGTCGGTAAGTCTACACAGTTTCGGAGGGTGCTTCGTACCGGCCCCGGGGCGGTCGCCCGGGGCCGGTACGACGTCCGTCACGCGCAGCGCTTGCCGTCCTCGGGGGCCGTGCCCCGCAGCAGGTACGCGTTGATCGCGGAGTCGACGCAGGTGCTGCCCCGGCCGTACGCGGTGTGGCCGTCGCCGTCGTAGGTGAGGAGGCGGCCGGAGGAGAGCTGGCCGGCCAGGGCCTCGGCCCAGCGGTACGGGGTCGCCGGGTCGCGGGTGGTGCCGACCACGACGATGGGGGCGGCGCCGGCCGCGGCGATGCGGTGCGGCTCGCCCGAGGGCTGGACCGGCCAGTACGCGCAGTTCAGGGAGGCCCAGGCCAGCCCCTCGCCGAAGACGGGGGATGCCTTCTCGAACTCGGGGAGCGCCTCGCGAACCTCGTCCGGCGAGGAGAACGCGGCCGGGAGGTCGAGACAGTTCACGGCGGCGTTGGCGGACATCAGGTTGCTGTACGTGCCGTCGGGGTCGCGCTCGTAGTAGCTGTCCGACAGGGCCAGCAGTCCGGAACCGTCGTCCTTCTTCATCGCCGAGGTCAGCGCCTCCCGCAGCTGCTGCCACGCGCCCTCGTCGTACATGGCCGCGATGACGCCGGTGGTGGCCAGCGACTCGGTGAGTTCGCGGCCGTCGGCGTCGTCGGCGCCGATCGGCCGGGCGTCCAGCTCCTCGAAGAATGTTTTCAGGTTCTTGCCGACCTGGTCAGGGCGCGTGCCCTTGCCGCCGAGCGGGCAGTCGGTCTGTCCGACGCAGTCCTTCGCGAAGGACCGGAACGCCGTCTCGAAGCCGGCCGTCTGCTCCATGTTCAGCTTCCGGGCGGGCAGCGACGGGTCCATCGCGCCGTCCAGCACCAGCCGGCCCACCCGGGCCGGGAACAGTCCCGCGTACGTCGCCCCGAGGAACGTCCCGTACGACGCCCCCACGTAACTCAGCTTCTCGTCCCCCAGCACCGCGCGCAGCAGGTCCATGTCACGGGCCGCCTCGACGGTCGACACGTGACTCAGCAGCTTCGGCGCGTCGGCCTCGCAGCCCTCGGCGAAGTCCTTGTACGCGCCGACGAGGCGATCGGTCTCCCGCTCGTCGTCCGGCGTGGTGTCCGTCTGCGTGAACGTGTCCATCCTCGGCCCGTCGAGGCACTCCACCGGCTCGCTGCGGGCGACGCCCCGCGGGTCCACGGCCACCATGTCGTACCGGGCGCGGACCTCCTCCGGGTAGCCGATGCCCGCGTACTGCTGGAGGTAGGCGACCGCCGAACCGCCCGGCCCGCCCGGATTGACCAGCAGCGACCCCAGGCGCTTCCCCGGCCCTGTGGCCTTCTTGCGGGCCACGGCGAGACGCACGGTGCCCTCGGACGGCTTCGCGTAGTCGAGCGGCGCCTTCATCGTGGCGCACTGGAAGCCGGGCACGCCGCAGTCGCGCCAGCTCAGCTTCTGCCCGTAGTACGGCGACAGGCCCGACGGCGTCGCCTGCGGCAGCGCGGCCAGCGTCGACCCCGACGCCGAACTCGCGGAGGTCGACGCGCCCGACGAGGAGCAGGCGGCGACGAGCAGCGCGGCGGCGAGGGCTGCGAGACCGGTACGGGTTCTGCGGAGAGAGCGCCTTGAGTACATCCAGCGAGCGTAACGCTCCGCGATGACATGAATGCCGTACGTACTCGATGTGCCTCGGACGAGTTGACGGGTTGACGGCGATGGGGACGGATCACCCCGTACCGGTTCGCCCGCTCAGCCCGCTCAGCCCGATCTGAGCGCCATCGTCATCGCCTCCACCGCCAGCAGCGGCGCCACATTGCGATCGAGGGCGTCCCGGCACGCGGCGATCGACTCGATACGGCGGAGGGTGGCCTCCGGCGTGCTCCCGCGGGCCAGCCGCTCCAGGGCGTCCTCCGCGTCCGCGTTGGCGATGGCCACCCGCGAACCGAGTTGCAGGGCGAGGACATCGCGGTAGAAGGCGGTGAGGTCGGTCAGGGCGAGATCCAGGCTGTCGCGCTGCGTGCGCGTTCTGCGTCTCTTCTGCCGGTCCTCCAGCTCCTTCATCACCCCCGCGGTGCCGCGCGGCAGCCGGCCGCCCTGCGCCGCGCCGAGCGCCGCCTTCAGCTCCTCCGTCTCCTTGCCGTCCATCTCCTCGGCGAGCTGTTTGGCGTCCTCGCTCGCCGCGTCGACCAGCTCCTGCGCCGCCTTGAGCGCCCCGCCGATGTCCTCGACGCGCTGCGGCAGCTTCAGTACGGCGGCGCGGCGCGCGCGTGCGGCCGGGTCGGTGGCCAGCCGCCGCGCCCGGTCGATGTGGCCCTGGGTGGCGCGGGCCGCGGCGGCGGCGGCCTCCGGCTCGACGCCCTCGCGGCGTACGAGCATGTCGGCGACGGCCTCGACGGAAGGCGTCCGCAGGTTCAGGTGGCGGCAGCGGGAGCGGATCGTCGGCAGGACGTCCTCGATCGAGGGGGCGCACAGCAGCCAGACCGTACGGGGTGCCGGTTCCTCGACGGCCTTGAGGACCGCGTTGGCCGACTTCTCGTTCAGCCGCTCGGCGTCCTCGACGAGGATCACCTGCCAGCGGCCGTTGGCCGGCGAGGTGAACGACTTGCGGACGGTGTCCCGCATGTCGTCCACGAGGATCTGCGCGCCCACGGCCGCGACCGTGCTGACGTCCGCGTGCGTACCGATCAGTGCCGTGTGGCAGCCGTCGCAGAAGCCGCAACCGGGGGCCCCGCCGAGCGCCCGGTCGGGGCTCACGCACTGGAGCGCGGCGGCGAACGCCCGCGCCGTCTGCGTCACTCCCGCGCCGGGCGGCCCCGTGAACAGCCAGGCGTGCGTCATCTTCGACGCCTCGGGCGGCGGGGCGTCGGCCGCGGCGGCCGTGACGAGGGCGTCGGCGTCCCGGGCGGCGGCGACGAGCTGCTCGCTCACCCGCTCCTGCCCGACCAGGTCGTCCCACACGCTCATGGGCCACGCCGTCCTTCCGTCACGATCGGTACGGCCGGAATCCGTACGACTCGTCCATTGTGCGGGGCGCCACTGACATCGACGGTACGGACGTCACCGTCCGCCAGGCCGTCACCGCCCCCGACCGCCCCGCCCCCTGCGGCCCTCGTCCTCGGCCTCGTCCTCGCGCGGGCCCAGCAGCTCGTCCGCCAGCGTCGGCAGGTCGTCCAGCGGGGTCTCCTCGGCCCAGTCCGACCGGCGTCGGCGCTGTGCCCGCGGCGCCTCCGGCTCCTTCTCGAAACTGATCTGGGGCAGCTCCCGCGTACGGTCCTCGCCCCGGTCGGCGTCGTCGCGATCGGTGTGGCCGCGGTCCCCGGCGTTCGGCACCTCGTCGCGGAAGTACCCCGGCGGGACCCGGTCGGCCGACCCCTCACCGCGCCCGTCGCTGACCTGCGGAAGCACGGCAGTCTCATCGGCGGCACCGGTGCCCGGGTCCGCGGTCGCGCCCGGCTCCACCGACGGCAGCTCCGCCGTCACCTCGGAGTCGCCCGGCCGCACCTGCGGGAGCACCGCCGTCTCGTCCGCCGCGCCGGACGGCACGGGCGGGATCGGCAGCTCCGCCGTCACCTCCGCCTCGGAGGAACCGGTGGACTCAGAGCGCCGCGCGGGCTCGTCCCGCACCGGCCGCAGCACCGTGGTGTCGTCACCGAGGCGGCCAGGACGGTCGGAACGGCCAGGACGGTCAGGACGGTCAGGACCACCGGCGTCGGCGGGCGGCGCCGGCCGTGGGGCGTCCGCCGCGGACGGAACCGACGGCCTCGGCCCGGCCGACGCCGCGGCCGCCGCCTGCTCGGCCGCCCGGCGGGCCTCCTCGGCCCGCAGCAGCGCCTCCTCGGCCTTGCGCTGCTTCTCCAGGCGCCGCTCCTCGGCCTCGGCGCGCAGCCGCGCCTCCTCCTCGGCCTGCTTGCGCAGCCGCTCCTGCTCCGCCTTGCGCCGGGCCTCTTCCTCGGCCCGTGCCTTCTCCTCGGCGAGGAGCCGCGCCCGCTCCTCCTCGGCCTTGCGGCGCGCTTCCTCGGCCCGCTGCCGGGCCTCCTCCGCCTGCCGTTCGGCCTCGCGGCGCTGCGCCTCCTCCAGCTCGCGCTGCTTGCGCTCTTCCTCTTCCTTGCGCAGCCGCTCCAGCTGTTCCAGCCGCTCGCGCTCCAGGCGCTCCTCCTCCGCCTTGCGCGCGGCCTCTTCCTCGGCCTTGCGCCGGGCCTCCTCCTCGGCCTTGCGGCGCGCCTCCTCCTGGGCCTGAATCTCGGCCTCGGACAGCGGCAGCACCCGGTCGAGACGGTGCCGTACGGCGGTGGTGACGGCCTCGGGCTCCTGGCCGGCGTCGACGACGAGGTACCGCGCGGGGTCCGCGGCGGCCAGGGTCAGGAATCCGGCCCGCACGCGCGCGTGGAACTCGGCGGGCTCCGACTCCAGCCGGTCCGGGGCCTCGGTGAACCGCTCCCGGGCGGTCTCCGGCGGAACGTCGAGGAGCACCGTCAGGTGCGGGACGAGCCCGTCGGTCGCCCAGCGGTTGATGCGGGCGATCTCCGTCGGGGAGAGGTCACGGCCGGCGCCCTGGTAGGCCACCGAGGAGTCGATGTAGCGGTCGGAGATGACGACCGCGCCGCGCTCCAGTGCGGGCCGGACCACCGTGTCGACGTGCTCCGCGCGGTCGGCGGCGTACAGCAGCGCCTCCGCGCGGTGCGACAGTCCGGCGCTGGAGACGTCCAGCAGGATCGACCGCAGCCGCTTGCCGACCGGGGTCGCGCCCGGCTCACGGGTGAGGACGACCTCGTGGCCCTTGCCGCGGATCCACTCCGCGAGCGCCTCCGCCTGGGTGGACTTGCCGGCGCCGTCGCCGCCCTCCAGGGCGATGAAGAAACCGGTGCCCGCGGTGGCCTGCACCGGGTCGTCGCCGCCGAGGAGCGCGTCGCGCAGGTCGTGCCGCAGTGGCACGCCGGAGCGGTCGTCGACCTTGGCGAGGACCAGGGCCGCCACCGGCAGCAGCAGCGCGCCGACCAGTACGAGGGTGAACGCGGCGCCGCCGTGCGCGAAGACGAACTTGCCGCTCTCCAGGCGGTGCGGGCCGATGACGGCCGCCAGTACCGGCGCGACCACCACGCCGAGCGCCACGCAGACCCGGACGACCGCGTGCAGGTGCTCGGTGGTGCGGGCCCGGCGACTGTCCTCGGTCTCGTGGTCGAGCAGCGCGTGCCCGGTGTTCGCGGCGACGCCCGCGCCGGTGCCGGCCAGCGCGAGGAGGAGCAGCACCGTGGTGCCGTCCGGGACCAGGCCGACGGCGAGCAGCGCGATCCCGGTCAGGGCGATCGCCAGGGCGAGCATCCGGCGGCGCGACAGCGACGGCAGCAGGGCCGGGGCCGTACGGATGCCGACGACGACACCGCCGGTCAGCACCAGGATCATCAGCCCGTACAGCACGGGGCCGCCGCCCAGGTCCTTGGCGTGCAGCACGGCGACGGCGACCGCCGCCGCGACGGCGCCCGCGACCGCGGCGCAGGAGAACACCAGCAGCGGCAGCGCACCGGTACGGCCCTTGTCCGCACCCGTGCCGCTCACTCCGCTCCTGGGCCGGCGCAGCCCCTCCAGCGGGGAACGCGCGCGTGGCGTACGCGTGGCGGGCAGTTCCAGGAAGACGACGACGGACAGCGACGCCGCGAACAGTCCCGCCGCGACGTACGACGCGAGCGCCGCCTGGTGCTGGGCGAACCAGTCGATGCCGGCGCCGAGCAGGTTGTTCAGCAGGCCCGCGACGACGAGCACGGCGCCGGCCAGGGGAACCGCCACGAAACCGGTACGCAGTGACAGGCGCCGCAGCGCGTCCATGTGGTCGGGCAGCGGGCGTACCGTCGCGCCCTCCAGCGGCGGCGCGGGCAGCAGCGCGGGGGCCGCGCTCTCCCGGCACACCGTCCAGAAGCGCTCGGCGACCGACGCGACGAAGACGGTCACCAGGAGGACGGCGAGGGCGTCGTCCGGCGTCCAGTCGGTCCACAGCGGCGCGACGATCAGCAGCGCCGCCCGCAGGCCGTCCGCGCCGACCATGGTCCAGCGCCGGTCGAGCGGCCCCTCCGGTGAGGTGAGGGAGGTCAGCGGTCCCAGCAGGACGGCGCCGAAGAGGACCGTCGCCAGGATGCGCACGGCGAAAACGGTCGCCACTGCGAACGCCACGCCGCGGTAGCCGCCCCCGAACGAACCCACGGAGATGGCCGCCTGAACGGCCAACAGGACCAGCACGAGAAGGGCGAGGGTGTCGCCGACACCGCCCACGAGGTGCGCGCTCCACAACCGCCTCAGCTGCGGCAGGCGCAGCAGGGCTCGGACGGCGCGCTCGCGGGAGTCCGCGACCAGGGCATCGTCGGGGGCCGGCCGGAGGGCCGTTGGCTGCTCGGCTCGCGTCATGCGTTCAGCCTACTGGCAGCCACCGACACCCCCGCGTCCGTGTCCGAACGTACGCGCGCCCCGACACCGAATCGATGCCGGGGCGTTCGCTTTGCGAAGAGAATGTGCCGAAGCGGAAGCGGGCGCGGCCGGACTCAGTCCTCGGCCGGCCCGGCGGTGGCCGCCTTCTTCGCCGCCGTGGCCGTCGTCTTCTTCGCCGTGGTCGACGCCTTCTTGGCCGTCGTCGTCTTCTTGGCGGTGGTCTTCTTCGCCGCGGTCTTCTTGGCCGGGGCCTTCTTCGCGGCCGTCTTCTTGGCCGTCGTCTTCTTCGCCGTCTTCTTGGCGGGTCCCTTGGCGCGCTTCTCGGCGAGCAGCTCGTAGCCGCGCTCCGGGGTGATCTCCTCGACGCTGTCGCCGGAGCGCAGCGTCGCGTTGGTCTCCCCGTCGGTGACGTACGGACCGAAGCGGCCGTCCTTGACCACCACGGGCTTCTCGCTGACCGGGTCGGTGCCCAGCTCCTTCAGCGGCGGCTTGGCCGCTGCCCGGCCGCGCTGCTTGGGCTGGGCGTAGATCGCCAGCGCCTCTTCCAGCGTGATCGTGAAGAGCTGGTCCTCGGAGGTCAGCGACCGCGAGTCCGTGCCCTTCTTCAGGTACGGGCCGTAGCGGCCGTTCTGCGCGGTGATCTCCACGCCCTCGGCGTCGGTGCCGACGACGCGCGGCAGCGACATCAGCTTCAGGGCGTCGTCGAGGGTGACCGTGTCCAGGGTCATCGTCTTGAACAGCGAGGCGGTCCGCGGTTTCACGGCGTTCTTGCCGGTCTTCGGGGTGCCCTCGGGGAGCACCTCGGTGACGTACGGGCCGTAGCGGCCGTCCTTGGCGACGATGGCGTGGCCGCTCACCGGGTCGGTGCCCAGCTCGAAGTCCCCGCTCGGCTTGGCGAGCAGTTCCTCCGCCAGTTCGACGTCGAGCTCGTCGGGCGCCAGGTCCTCGGGGATGTCGGCGCGCTGGTGGTTCTCGGAGTCCTTCTCGCCGCGCTCGATGTACGGGCCGTAGCGCCCGACGCGCAGCACGATGTCGTTGCCGACGGGGAACGAGGAGACCTCGCGGGCGTCGATCGCGCCGAGGTCGGTCACCAGTTCCTTGAGGCCGCCGAGGTGGTCGCCGTCGCCGTTGCCCGCGTCGGCCGCCCCGCCCGTGCCGCCCGCGGCGAAGCCGCCGTCCGACGCGGTCTCGCCGAAGTAGAAGCGGCGCAGCCACGGCACGGCCTGGGCCTCGCCGCGCGCGATGGCGTCGAGGTCGTCCTCCATCTTGGCGGTGAAGTCGTAGTCGACGAGCCGCCCGAAGTGCTTCTCCAGGAGGTTGACCACGGCGAAGGAGAGGAAGGACGGGACGAGCGCGGTGCCCTTCTTGAAGACGTAGCCGCGGTCGAGGATGGTGCCGATGATCGACGCGTACGTCGACGGGCGGCCGATCTCGCGCTCTTCCAGCTCCTTGACCAGCGACGCCTCGGTGTAGCGGGCCGGGGGCTTGGTGGCGTGTCCGTCGACCGTCACTTCCTCGGCGGTCAGCGGGTCGCCCTCGTCGACCTGCGGCAGCCGGCGCTCGCGGTCGTCCAGCTCGGCGTTGGGGTCGTCGGCGCCCTCGACGTAGGCCTTGAGGAAACCGTGGAAGGTGATGGTCTTCCCGGACGCGCTGAACTCGACGTCCCGGCCGTCGGAGGCGGTGCCGCCGATCTTGACCGTGACGGAGTTGCCGGTCGCGTCCTTCATCTGCGAGGCGACGGTCCGCTTCCAGATCAGCTCGTAGAGCCGGAACTGGTCGCCGCTCAGACCGGTCTCCGCCGGCGTACGGAAGCGGTCGCCCGAGGGGCGGATCGCCTCGTGCGCCTCCTGCGCGTTCTTGACCTTCCCGGCATACGTGCGCGGCTGCGGGGGCAGGTAGTCGGCCCCGTACAACTGCGTGACCTGCGCGCGGGCCGCGGTGACCGCTGTGTCGCTCAGCGTCGTGGAGTCCGTACGCATGTAGGTGATGTAGCCGTTCTCGTACAGCTTCTGCGCGACCTGCATGGTGGCCTTCGCGCCGAAGCCGAGCTTGCGGCTCGCCTCCTGCTGGAGCGTCGTCGTACGGAACGGTGCGTACGGCGAGCGGCGGTACGGCTTCGACTCGACGGAGCGGACCGCGAACCGCGTGTTCTCCAGGGCGGCGGCCAGCGCGCGGGCGTTCGCCTCGTCGAGGTGGAGGGTGTTGGCGCCCTTGAGCTGTCCGAGGGAGTCGAAGTCGCGGCCCTGCGCGACGCGCCGGCCGTCGACGGTCTGGAGCCGCGCGACGAGCGTCGAGGGGTCGCTGGCGTCTCCCGCACGGCCGGTGCCGAAGGTGCCGGTCAGGTCCCAGTACTCCGCCGAGCGGAAGGCGATGCGCTCGCGCTCCCGCTCCACCACGAGCCGGGTGGCGACGGACTGGACGCGACCCGCCGACAGCCGCGGCATGACCTTCTTCCACAGCACCGGCGAGACCTCGTAGCCGTAGAGGCGGTCGAGGATGCGGCGGGTCTCCTGGGCGTCGACGAGCTTCTTGTTGAGCTGGCGCGGGTTGGCGACGGCGTCACGGATCGCGTCCTTGGTGATCTCGTGGAACACCATGCGCTTGACCGGGATCTTCGGCTTGAGGACTTCCTGGAGGTGCCAGGCGATGGCCTCGCCCTCGCGGTCCTCATCGGTGGCGAGGAAGAGTTCGTCGGAGTCCTTCAGCAGGTCCTTGAGCTTCTTGACCTGCGCCCTCTTGTCGGCGTTGACCACGTAGATCGGCTGGAAGTCGTGGTCGACGTCCACCCCGAGGCGGCGGACCTCACCGGTGTACTTCTCGGGCACCTCGGCGGCGCCGTTGGGAAGGTCGCGGATGTGCCCGACGCTCGCTTCGACGACGTAGCCGGGGCCGAGGTAGCCCTTGATCGTCTTCGCCTTGGCAGGCGACTCGACGATGACGAGTCGGCGGCCGCCCTTTGCGGTCTCGCTGGTCGGGGACAACTTCGCTCTTCTCTCCGGTCGACGCTGGGGACTGCCCCAGGCGTGGGTCCCGGGGTCGGGTCCTGCTTCCTTGTTCGCTCGTGACGCTGCGGAGTGTGACGGTACCTCCCGCCCCCGTGTCAAACGGGAAAAGCCCGCAACGGCCACTCGAACGGTAACCCGACTAACCCTCTTCCTGCCGCCCGGAGTGTGCACGGGCTTCCTGGCGTGTATCCGGAGTGCGATCTCCCGGTTACGCGCCGCGCGGGGTCGGACGAGTACGGAACCCGCCGTTCAGAGGTGCGTGAGACACCAGGCGCCGAGCGCCAGGGCGACCACCGCGGCGACGGTCGCGACGGCCGCCGATGCGACGGGGCTCACACCGTGGGCGACGGGGCGCCGGTAGCGCACCTGGGTCGCGGTCCACACCAGCAGAGCGCCCCCGAACAGGACGAACACCACTCCCGCGAAGATCGCCGGCCCACGCTCCATGGCTCTCCGTGCCCCTTGTTTCCGGTCGTTTCCCGTCTGCGGGAACCACGCCTGCCGAGAGGCTGCCACGCGCGGACGGCAGCCAGGCGAAGGGGAGGTGAACACGGGGGTGGTGGCGGGATGTCGCCCGCTCGTCCCCCGCCCCGGCTCACCCCGTGGCCACCAGGAACCCCTGCTCCACCAGCAGCCGGATCTGGGCCGGGGTACGGTCGCGCAGCGCCACCGGGTCCTCGCCCAGGAGCTGGGCGATCGCGTCGAGGATGCGGCCCGCGGTCATCGAGCCGTCGCAGACGCCGGCGAACCCGGCGCCGACCGTGTCCACCCGGGTGGCCCGGCGCATGCCGCGGTGCTGCCGCAGGACGACGTGCTCCGGGTCCTCGGCGCCGGGCAGCCCCACCTGCTCCTGCACGACCTCCTCGGCCAGGGTGAAGCGCGCGGCGAGCAGCGCCGCGTCGTCGTGGCTGCGCAGGTAGTCGACCCGGTCGAAGTGGGCGCGGACCGTGTCGCCGAGCGGCTGCTCGACGGGGTGCGGCCACTCCTCGACCGTGACGGAGGGCTCGGCGGCGTCGGTGCGGCGCAGCGTGATCCAGCCGAACCCGACGGCGCGGACCTTGCGCGCCTCGAACTCGTCCAGCCACGCGTCGTACCGCGCCTGGTACGCCGCCGTGTCGTCACGGTGGTCGCCCGCGTCCCGCAGCCACAGCTCGGCGTACTGCGTGATGTCCTGCACCTCGCGCTGCACGATCCAGGCGTCGCACCCGCGCGGCACCCAGGAGCGCAGCCGGTCGGTCCACTCCTCCCCCTCCACGTGCTGCCAGTTGGCGAGGAACTGCGCGTAGCCACCGGGATTCAGCCGTTCCCCCGCCTGCTGAACGAGCGTGCGGCACAGATCGTCCCCGCCCATCCCGCCGTCGCGGTACGTCAGCCGCGCGCCGGGCGAGATGACGAAGGGCGGGTTGGAGACGATCAGGTCGTACCGCTCGTCGTCCCCGACCGGCTCGAAGAGCGACCCCTCGCGCAGGTCGGCACCGTGGACCCCGGAGAGCGCGAGCGTGAGGGCGGTGATGTGCAGGGCACGCGGGTTGACGTCGGTGGCGGTCACCCTGATGGCGTGCTGCGCGGCGTGCAGCGCCTGCACGCCGGAGCCGGTGCCGAGGTCGAGCGCGGCGGCGACGGGCGTACGGACCGTCAGCCCGGCCAGCGTCGTGGACGCGCCGCCGACGCCGAGGACGACGCCCTCCGCGCGGCTCCCGATGCCCCCGGCGCCGCCCACCGCGCAGCCCAGGTCGGAGACGATGAACCAGTCCTCGCCGGCCGGCCCGCCGTACGGCCGTACGTCGGCGGTGGCCGCGACCTCGTCCTCGCCGGTCCGCACCAGCCAGCCGCTCTCCAGGCAGTCGGCGACGGGCAGGACGTCCGCCACGCGCGCGTGCGGCACCGGCTGCTGCAGCAGGAAGAGCCGTACGAGCGTCTCCAGCGGCGTGTCGCCGCGCGTGGCGCGCAGCGCGGGGACGGTCTCGCTGCGGGAGAGCGCCGCGTAGGCGGGGGCGCCGAGCAGCTCCAGCAGACCGTCGGCGGTGAACGAGGCCCCGAGCAGGGCGTCCCGGAGCCGGGCGGCGATGTCGGGGCGGTCGGTGGCGGGCAGGGGGGAGAGGTCGGCGTTACTCACGCCCCCATTGTGGCCCTGATCCGGCCCGGATCCGGGGCGCCGGGCGTCAGCCCGTCGGCATGGGTGTCGGCACGGATGCCGCTACGGGTATCGGCACGGGTGCCGACGCGGATGTCGATACGGGTGTCGGCACGAGTGTCGGCGCGGATGTCGATACAGCTGTCGGCACGGGTGCCGGCGCCGATCTCGATACAGCTGTCGGCACGGGTGCCGGCGCGGGCGTCAGCTCGTCGTGGCGGACGCCGGGGCCGAGGCGGACTTGCAGCTGGCCTGCTTGGCCATCGCCTGGCCGACGTCGCCCTCCTCAAGGTCCTTGAGCGCGTCGTTGCCGCTCTCGCTGAGCTTGTTCAGCTCGCTGGCGATGTCCTTGAGCCCGTCGGCGAACTTCGCCTGGTCCTTGGTGTCCAACTCCTCGACCTGCTTCTTCAGCGAGGCGTAGGACGACGACAGCTGGTTCAGCTCCGAGACCGCGGCCTTCTGCTTCTTCTCGCCGCCGTCGACGTCGGGCGCGCCGGCCTTCTGCACGGCGGCGCCCATCGCCTTGTAGGCGTCGGACATGTCCTGGAACGCCTGCGCGTCGGTCTTCTGGACGTCGGCGGGCCGGCTGCTGTCCGAGGTCTGCTTCTGGATCGAGGCGTTGGCTGCCTCGATCTTCTTGGCCTGCGGCTGTACGCCGTCGCAGACCGTCTCGGCCCAGGAGTTGAGCTTGTCGCTGTTGTCGTCGCCGCCGCATCCCGTCAGCGCCAGTACCAGTACCGCACCGCCGGACAGTGCGGCCGCGAGCTTCTTGTTCACCGGATTGGTCCCTTCCATGGCTCTCGGCCCCGGAACATACACGCCATCTGGGCGACATCCCCGTAACCCAGGTCCGGTAAGACCGTTTATGCAGCCATTTGCACCAAGCGAGAGAAGGGTCACGGAAAGGGGGCGCGTACGCGCGCGAAGCGGGCGGCCGACGCGTCAATACGCCTCTTCCGCCCGCTTCTTGACCCCGGCACGGCCGTTTCGGCCGGCCCTCTCCCTCAAGAAGCCGCCTAGGAAACCACCGCCCTGTCCGCCGACTTGGGTTCCTGCCCGGCGTTGTCCTCGTCACCCATCGCGATGCCGCGCCGCTTGGAGACGAAGACCGCGCCGACGATGACCAGGAACGCGATGGCCGCGATCAGCACCCGGACCCCCACGTTCTCGTCGGGGCCGTAGGAGAACTTGATCACGGCGGGCGCGATGAGCAGCGAGACCAGGTTCATGACCTTCAGCAGCGGGTTGATCGCCGGTCCCGCGGTGTCCTTGAAGGGGTCGCCGACCGTGTCGCCGATGACGGTGGCGGCATGCGCCTCGCTGCCCTTGCCGCCGTGGTGGCCGTCCTCGACGAGCTTCTTGGCGTTGTCCCAGGCGCCACCGGAGTTGGCGAGGAACACGGCCATCAGCGTGCCCGCGCCGATCGCGCCCGCCAGGTAGGCGCCCAGGGCGCCGACGCCGAGCGTGAAACCGATGAAGATCGGCGCCAGCACGGCGAGCAGTCCGGGCGTGGCGAGCTCCCGCAGGGCGTCCCGGGTGCAGATGTCGACGACCTTGCCGTACTCGGGCGTCTCGGTGTGGTTCATGATCCCGGGCTTCTCGCGGAACTGCCGCCGCACCTCGAAGACCACCGCGCCCGCCGACCGCGACACCGCGTTGATCGCCAGTCCGGAGAAGAGGAAGACGACCGCCGCGCCCGCGATGAGCCCGACGAGGTTGTTGGGCTGGGAGATGTCCATCATCAGGCTCATCGGCGCGCCCTCGCCGCTGAGCTTCTCGCCGACGTCCCGGGCGCCGGTGGTGATGGCGTCGCGGTACGACCCGAAGAGCGCCGCCGCCGCCAGGACGGCCGTGGCGATGGCTATGCCCTTGGTGATGGCCTTGGTGGTGTTGCCGACGGCGTCGAGGTCGGTGAGGACCTGCGCGCCCTCGCCCTCGACGTCGCCGGACATCTCGGCGATGCCCTGGGCGTTGTCGGAGACCGGCCCGAAGGTGTCCATCGCGACGATCACGCCGACCGTGGTGAGCAGACCGGTGCCGGCCAGCGCCACCGCGAACAGCGCCAGCATGATCGACGTACCGCCGAGCAGGAACGCGCCGTACACGCCCAGACCGATCAGCAGCGCGGTGTAGACGGCGGACTCCAGCCCGATGGAGACCCCGGCGAGGACCACGGTGGCCGGGCCGGTGAGCGAGGTCTTGCCGATGTCCCGCACGGGGCGCCGGGTCGTCTCGGTGAAGTAGCCGGTGAGCTGCTGGATCAGCGCGGCGAGCACGATGCCGATGGCGACCGCGATCAGCGCGAGGATCCGCGGGTCGCCGTCCTTGCCCGCGATGGCCGTGTCGGTGACGCCGTCCAACTCGGCGTACGTGCCCGGCAGGTAGACGAAGACGGCCACCGCCACCAGCACGAGCGAGATCACCGCGGAGACGAAGAAGCCCCGGTTGATCGCGCTCATCCCGCTGCGGTCGGTCCGCCGGGGTGCCACCGCGAAGATGCCGATCATGGCGGTGACCACGCCGATCGCCGGGACCAGCAGCGGGAACGCCAGCCCGGAGTCGCCGAAGGCGACCTTGCCGAGGATCAGCGCGGCCACCAGGGTCACGGCGTACGACTCGAAGAGGTCGGCGGCCATGCCCGCGCAGTCGCCGACGTTGTCACCGACGTTGTCGGCGATGGTCGCGGCGTTGCGCGGGTCGTCCTCCGGGATGCCCTTCTCGACCTTGCCGACCAGGTCGGCGCCGACGTCGGCGGCCTTGGTGAAGATGCCGCCGCCGACCCTCATGAACATGGCGATGAGCGCCGCGCCGAGGCCGAACCCCTCCAGGACCTTGGGCGCGTCGGCCGCGTACACCAGCACCACGCAGGAGGCGCCGAGCAGGCCGAGCCCCACCGTGAACATGCCGACGACACCGCCCGTGCGAAAAGCGATCTTCATCGCCTTGTGAGAGACGAGAGTGAGATCCTTTTTCGGCTCTCCCGGCCCCGGTGTCGCTTCCCGGGCCGCGGCGGCGACCCGCACATTACTGCGCACGGCCAGCCACATGCCGATATAACCGGTGGCCGCCGAGAACGCCGCACCGATCAAGAAGAACACCGATCGTCCGATGCGCTGATTCCAGTCGTCCGCGGGCAGCAGCATGAGCAGGAAGAAAACGATCACGGCGAATACGCCGAGGGTGCGCAACTGCCTGGCCAGATAGGCGTTGGCGCCTTCCTGGACGGCCGCTGCGATCTTCTTCATGCTGTCGGTTCCCTCGCCCGCCGCGAGTACCTGGCGCACCAGGACGCCCGCGACCACCAACGCCGCCAGCGCCACCACGGCGATGACGGCGACGATGACACGATTGCCGTCGGTCAGTGCCGCGGCGGCGAGAGTCGAGGAGTCGCCCAACTGATAAGGATCCGCCATTCGTCCTCCTTGACGCTTGGGCCGAGCTCAAGATGTGGACGGATTCTAGGTACCGGAACCTGATCTAAACAGTGCATGACAAAAGTAATCGGCCCGTCAACCCGAAAAGCAGTAATGGCCTCAAAGCATTGATTGCGCGGAGCCGAGATCAAAAACAGCGACCGGGCATTGATCGTGAATTCGTTCACTAAAAGCCCGCATGCAACCACTGTAAGCACGGATTCCGTTTCCCGCACACGGCCGCACGCACGCGACCGCACGCGACCGCGCCCGACCGCACGCACAGGACCGCACACGACAAAGGGCCCTACTCGGTAGGGCCCTGCGGGGGTCGGCGGAAGGTGCCGCTGTTCAGGCGAGCGGCACGATGGGCGGCGTCGTCGGCCAGGTCATGCGGATGAGTCCGCCGTCCGCTCCGGCCTTGACCTCCACGTCGTCGACGAGCCCGCTGATGACCGCGAGACCCATCTCGTCCTCCTCGGCCTCCGGGTCGTCGCCCGCGGCTCCGGGGGCGCTGCCGCCGGCCGTGTGCGGCGCCTCGTCGCCGACCTCGATGGAGAACTGCTTCTCCTCCTCGATCAGCGACACCTTGACGGGGGCCGAGATGCCGCCGTTCTGGTGCAGTCCGACGGCACGGGTGCAGGCCTCGCCGACGGCGAGCCTGACCTCGTCGAGGACGGCCTCGTCCACTCCGGCCCTGCGCGCCACCGCGGCCGCCACCAAGCGGGCGGTCCTGACGTGCTCGGGCAGCGCGCTGAAGCGGAGTTCAACGGTGGCCATGCATCCCCCTCGGAACTACGGGCGTGCTGTCGAGGGACGGGCCGCCGAGAGCCCGGCCCCCTGGTTCTTCTTCCGTCCGTCCCGGACCCGGGGGTCCGGGACGGCGGTCGTCATCAGTCGGTGGCCGCCACCGCTTCCTCGACCGAGGTGTGAATCGGGAACACCTTGGTGAGGCCGGTGATACGGAAGATCTTGAGAATGCGCTCCTGGTTGCAGACCAGGCGCAGCGAGCCCTCATGGGCCCGCACCCGCTTCAGGCCGCCGACCAGCACGCCGAGTCCGGTGGAGTCGAGGAAGTCCACGCCCTCCATGTCGACGACGAGGTGGAAACTCCCGTCGTTCACCAGCTCGACCAGCTGCTCGCGCAGCTTGGGCGCGGTGTATACGTCAATTTCGCCACCGACCTCGACGACCGTACGATCGCCGACGGTACGGGTCGACAGGGACAGGTCCACGGATCCTCCAGCACCTTGCTATCGAGCGGTCGCCCTGAGGGCGCCTCGGCTTGGAGCCCCCTGGACGGTTCGCCAGCCGCGATGGCATTCAATCACTTACCGGCAGGCGTGCACGACGCCTTGGTCCCATTGTCCGTCACGCCAGTGACACACTCGGTGCCGATGGCCGAGAATCACCGATTCGATCGATCCCCGACGGACCCCGCGTCCCGGCTGGATCCGGGCGCGGTCCTGGACCGGCTCGCCGCGGGGCAGAGCCGGGCTTCGCGCATCACTCATACGGAGCACTTGCCCCCGCGAACGGGCCGCCATGCCGTCTGGCCCGACCGGATTCGCCCGGAGGTCCTCGCGGCGGTACACGCGGCGGGCATCGAACACCCCTGGGCCCACCAGGCACGCGTGGTCGAGCACGCCCTGGACGGCGACTCGGTGGTCGTCGCCACGGGCACGGCGTCCGGCAAGTCCCTCGCCTACCTCGTGCCGGTCCTCTCCACGCTCCTGGACGGCTCGGAGGCCCCCAACGGACGGGGCGCGACCGCCCTCTACCTGGCCCCCACCAAAGCCCTCGCAGCCGACCAGTGCCGGTCGGTGAAGGAACTTTCACAACCCCTCGGCACGGCCGTGCGCGCCGCCGTCCACGACGGCGACACCCCGTTCGAGGAGCGCGAATGGATTCGGCAGTACGCCACGTTCGTGCTCACCAACCCGGACATGCTGCACCGCGGCATCCTGCCCTCCCACCCCCGCTGGTCCTCCTTCCTCAGAGCACTCAAGTACGTCGTCATCGACGAGTGCCACACCTATCGCGGCGTGTTCGGCTCGCACGTCGCGCAGGTGCTCCGCCGGCTGCGCCGCCTGTGTGCCCGCTACGGCTCCTCGCCGGTGTTCCTGCTGGCCTCCGCCACCGCCGCCGAGCCCGCGGCGGCCGCCCGCCGGCTCACCGGACTGCCGGTCGTGGAGGTCGCCGACGACGCCTCCCCCCGCGGTGAACTGGTGTTCGCCCTCTGGGAGCCGCCCCTGACCGAACTGGAGGGCGAGAAAGGCGCGCCCGTCCGCCGCACGGCCACCGCCGAGGCCGCCGACCTGCTCACCGACCTCACCGTGCAGGGCATGCGCTCCATCACCTTCGTCCGCTCCCGGCGCGGTGCCGAACTCATCTCCGTCATCGCGCAGGAGCGCCTCGCCGAGGTGGACCGTTCTCTGACCGGGCGTGTCGCGGCGTACCGCGGCGGCTATCTGCCGGAGGAACGGCGCGCTCTCGAACGCGCCCTGCACTCCGGCGAACTCCTCGGCCTCGCGGCCACCAACGCCCTCGAACTCGGCGTCGACATCTCCGGCCTCGACGCCGTCGTCATCGCCGGCTACCCGGGCACCCGCGCCTCGCTGTGGCAGCAGGCGGGCCGGGCGGGCCGCTCGGGCCAGGGCGCGCTCGCCGTCCTGGTCGCCCGCGACGACCCGCTGGACACATTCCTCGTCCACCACCCCGAGGCCCTCTTCGACCAGCCGGTCGAGTCCACGGTGCTCGACCCGGACAACCCCTACGTGCTCGCCCCGCACCTCTGCGCGGCGGCCGCCGAGCTGCCGCTGACGGAGGACGACCTGGAACTGTTCGGCCCGGCGTGCGAGGAACTCCTCCCCCAGCTGGAGGCCGCGAAGCTGCTCCGCCGCCGGACCAGGGCCTGGCACTGGACCCGCCGGGAACGGGCCGCCGACCTCACCGACATCCGCGGCGAGGGCGGACGGCCGGTCCAGATCGTCGAGGAGGGCACCGGCCGCCTGCTCGGCACGGTCGACGCCGGCGCCGCCCACACGACCGTCCACGAGGGCGCCGTCCACCTGCACCAGGGGCGCACGTATCTCGTACGGTCCCTGGACCTGGAGGACTCCGTCGCCCTGGTCGAACAGGCCAGCCCGTCCTACTCGACCGTCGCCCGCGACACCACCGCCATCTCCGTCCTGGAGACCGACATCGAGGTCCCGTGGGGCGACGGACGCCTGTGCTACGGCTCCGTCGAGGTCACCAACCAGGTCGTCTCCTTCCTGCGCCGCCGCCTGATCACCGGCGAGGTGCTCGGCGAGACCAAACTCGACCTCCCTCCCCGCACGCTGCGCACCCGCGCCGTGTGGTGGACCGTCACCGAGGACCAGCTCGACGCCGCCCGCGTCAACCCGGAGAACCTCGGCGGCGCCCTGCACGCCGCCGAACACGCCTCCATCGGCATGCTGCCGCTCTTCGCCACCTGCGACCGCTGGGACATCGGCGGCGTGTCCGTACCGCTGCACCCCGACACCCTCCTGCCGACGGTCTTCGTCTACGACGGTCACCCCGGCGGCGCGGGCTTCGCCGAACGGGCGTTCCACACGGCCCGCGAGTGGCTCACCGCCACCCGGGAGGCCATCGCCTCCTGCGAGTGCGACGCCGGCTGCCCCTCCTGCATCCAGTCCCCCAAGTGCGGCAACGGCAACGACCCGTTGCACAAGCGGGGCGCGGTGCGGTTGCTGACAGTGCTGTTGCGGGGGGCGGGGTCGGAACCGGGGGCTCGGCCCGCGGTTCCGGACGTGGATGCGGGTGCGGGTGCGGATGCGGCTGGGCCCTCGGCGTCGGCCCCGGACGCGGAGGCGGACGCGGAACGGGACGGGCGGGCCGAGGCGGTGGTGTCGCCGGGGCGGCCGTCGGGGCCCCTCCCGTCGGTCAAGGGGGCGACGCGGGAGGCCGCGGCCGAGGTGACGGCGGAGGTCGAGGTGGCCGAGGCGGTGACGCAGGAGCTGGAGGCGGGGGAGAAACCTCGTGGGGAGGAAGCCGGAGAAAGGGCGTAGAGGGCCAGGGAGGGGGCGTAAGGGGCCGGGAAGGGGGCGTGGAGGGCCCGATAGGAGGCGTGGAGGGCCCGGAAAGAGGCGTGGAGTGTCGGGGGAGGGCCGGGTCCGGGCCCGCGCGAGCCCTGACCTCCGCTGTGAAGGGGCCCCGCCCGGCCGCGGCCGTCACGTCCGACACCTGCCCGGTGAGCACGCACCGCACGAGCCGTGTCCCCTGGGCTCTCGCGACCCGGTCCGCCCGGGAGCACGCCCCGGCGCCGCCGTCCGCCCAGTGGTCCGCCGCCGCGAGAGCCGCGAGATCGGCACCCCCGGCAGCCCGGTGCCGGGTGACGACGGCCTGTCCCAGCGCCAGGACGACCCCGAACACCACACACAGCACCGTGATGACCGCGACGCTCCAGACGGTGGCGGAACCCCGGTCCGGGCAGGGTCCCCGTACCGTCCGCCGCACTGCCTGACCGACCCTCACAGCCCCTCCCCGGCGACCGGCACCGTCGACTCCACCGAGGCCACCGCTTCCTCCCGCACCTCGAACGGCAGGCCCCTCAGCACCGGTGGCCTCGCCACCACGGCCACCCGCACCCACTCCCCCGCGCGGCTGACCGTCACCTCCGCCCCGTCCGGCGCCGCCTCCCGGGTCACCTCGGCGACCGCGTCGGCCGGGTCGTCCCGCGCCGCCGCGCGGGCGCCGGTCCGGGCCGCGTCCACACACTGGATCTGCGCGGCCGCGACCAGCAGCCCCCACACCAGCGCCATGGCGAACAGCACCAGGACCGGGAGCGCCACGGCCGTCTCGGCGGTCACGAAACCGCCGTCGCCCCGCTGGGCCGGGGCCCTCTCACATCCGCGCATCGAGCGCCCGCTTCACGATGCTCTCCAGCTCCGCGCTGACCGTTCCGCTGGTCACCACCTTGTAGAGGACCACCGCGAACGCCACCGCCGCGACGATGCCCATGGCGTACTCGGACGTGACCATCCCCGCGTCCCTCCGACCGGCCACGCCCGTCCACCGCGTCGCCCACGTCCCACGCACCCGGCTCACCCAGCTCACCCGACTCACCCGACGCGCCCCACGCGTCCATTGCATGCCGCGCATCCCGCGCATCAGGGCACTCAGCCGTGCCCGAACCATCCAACGCATTCGTCAACCCCCGTTTCGTCTCTGACCTGTTCGTTCCGTCGTCCCGATGCGCCACGGTCATCGCCGCCCCGCCGGTCGCCCGGTGCCTCGTCCCCGGTCCGTCATCCGCCACCTCCTCCCAGCACCCCGCCCGCCAGGCCGATCACCACCGGCAGGACGCCCACCGCGATGAACGCGGGCAGGAAACAGAGGCCCACCGGCGCGGTGACCATGACGGCCGCCCGCCGGGCCCGCGCGGTGGTCGTCCGTGCCCAGTCCGCGCGTGCCTGCTCGGCGAGGCTCGCGACCGGCCCGGCCGCCGGCAACCCGGACACATCGGCGCGCTCCAACAGGCGGGCCAGGGCCGAGGCACCGGGGATCGCGGCCAGCCGGTGCCAGGACCCGCCCGGATCGCCGCCCAGCCGGAGCTCGGCCGCACCGCGCGCCAGCGCGTCACCGACCGGCCCGCCGA
>NZ_JAVRHI010000461.1:0-9530 GCF_034105845.1 Streptomyces sp. CRN 30
GTCCGTCGGCCCTGTCCGGTGCCGTCCCCCGGCGGCTCCGCGGAGCCGAGGCAGCGTACGGCCTGACGCGTCGTCGCCGTGGGCGCGCCCGCCGCCGTACGCCCGCCGTCGGGCGCCCGCACCGCACGCGTCCGCGCGTCGTTGGTACCCCATGCGAGGGCCGTGCACCACGTGTTGCGTGTAAGCGCGCCATAAGAGTTGAGCCCCCTCGGCTCAGGTCTGTTGACCCGGCGCCGATCGTGATGCACACTTGAGCCCGTTCCACTCAAGTCAGCTGGAGGAATCGAAATGGCACGTGCGGTCGGCATCGACCTGGGCACGACTAACTCCGTCGTCAGCGTTCTGGAGGGCGGCGAGCCCACCGTCATCACCAACGCCGAGGGCGCCAGGACCACGCCGTCCGTCGTCGCCTTCGCGAAGAACGGTGAGGTGCTGGTCGGCGAGGTCGCCAAGCGCCAGGCGGTCACCAACGTCGACAGGACGGTCCGTTCGGTCAAGCGCCACATGGGCACTGACTGGAAGATCAACCTGGACGGCAAGGACTTCAACCCGCAGCAGATGAGCGCCTTCATCCTGCAGAAGCTGAAGCGGGACGCCGAGTCCTACCTGGGCGAGAAGGTCACGGACGCGGTCATCACCGTCCCGGCCTACTTCAACGACTCCGAGCGCCAGGCGACGAAGGAGGCCGGCGAGATCGCCGGTCTGAACGTCCTGCGCATCGTGAACGAGCCCACGGCGGCCGCCCTGGCCTACGGTCTCGACAAGGACGAGCAGATCATCCTGGTCTTCGACCTCGGTGGCGGCACGTTCGACGTCTCGCTGCTGGAGATCGGCGACGGTGTCGTCGAGGTGAAGGCCACCAACGGTGACAACCACCTCGGTGGTGACGACTGGGACCAGCGAGTCGTCGACTACCTGGTCAAGCAGTTCCAGGCCGGTCACGGCGTGGACCTGTCCAAGGACAAGATGGCCCTGCAGCGTCTGCGCGAGGCCGCCGAGAAGGCCAAGATCGAGCTGTCCTCGTCCACCGAGACCTCGATCAACCTGCCCTACATCACGGCCTCCGCCGAGGGCCCGCTGCACCTGGACGAGAAGCTCACCCGCGCCCAGTTCCAGCAGCTGACCGCGGACCTGCTGGAGCGCTGCAAGACGCCGTTCCACAACGTCATCAAGGACGCCGGCATCTCGCTCAACGAGATCGACCACGTCGTCCTCGTCGGCGGCTCCACCCGTATGCCCGCCGTCGCCGAGCTCGTCAAGGAGCTGACCGGCGGCAAGGAGGCCAACAAGGGTGTGAACCCGGACGAGGTCGTCGCCATCGGCGCCTCGCTCCAGGCCGGTGTCCTCAAGGGTGAGGTCAAGGACGTCCTGCTCCTCGACGTCACCCCGCTGTCCCTCGGCATCGAGACCAAGGGCGGCATCATGACCAAGCTCATCGAGCGCAACACCACGATCCCGACCAAGCGGTCCGAGATCTTCACGACGGCCGAGGACAACCAGCCGTCCGTGCAGATCCAGGTCTACCAGGGCGAGCGCGAGATCGCGGCGTACAACAAGAAGCTCGGCATGTTCGAGCTGACCGGTCTGCCGCCGGCCCCGCGTGGCGTCCCGCAGATCGAGGTCTCCTTCGACATCGACGCCAACGGCATCATGCACGTGACCGCGAAGGACCTGGGCACGGGCAAGGAGCAGAAGATGACCGTCACCGGCGGCTCCTCGCTGCCGAAGGACGAGGTCGACCGGATGCGCCAGGAGGCCGAGCAGTACGCGGAGGAGGACCACCGCCGCCGCGAGGCCGCCGAGTCCCGCAACCAGGGCGAGCAGCTCGTCTACCAGACGGAGAAGTTCCTCAAGGACAACGAGGACAAGGTCCCGGGCGACGTCAAGTCCGAGGTCGAGGAGGCCCTCGCCGAGCTGAAGGAGAAGCTCAAGGGCGAGGACACCGCCGAGATCCGCACGGCCACCGAGAAGGTCGCCGCCGTCTCGCAGAAGCTGGGCCAGGCGCTGTACGCCGACGCCCAGGGCGCGCAGGCCGCGGGTGGCGCCGACGCCGGTGCCGCCGGTGCGGGCGCGGGTGCCGGCAAGGCCGACGACGACGTGGTCGACGCCGAGATCGTCGACGAGGACCGCGACCGCAAGGACGGTGCCGCGTGACCGAGGAGACCCCGGGCTTCGACGAGCAGCAGCCGAAGCAGCCCGACGTCCCCTCCGGCGCGACCCCCGACGACGCCGAGCCGAAGGCCGCCCCCGCGGAGGGGGCGGCCCCGGCCGGGGATGCGAGCGACGTGGCCCTGGTGGCCCAGCTGGACCAGACCCGTACCGCGCTCGGGGAGCGCACCGCGGACCTCCAGCGGCTCCAGGCCGAGTACCAGAACTACCGCCGCCGGGTCGAGCGCGACCGGATCGCGGTCAAGGAGATCGCCATCGCGAACCTCCTGACCGAGCTCCTGCCCGTGCTCGACGACATCGGCCGCGCGCGGGAGCACGGCGAACTGGTGGGCGGTTTCAAGTCCGTCGCCGAGTCGCTGGAGACCGTCGCGGCCAAGATGGGCCTGCAGCAGTTCGGCAAGGAGGGCGAGCCCTTCGACCCGACGATCCACGAGGCCCTGATGCACTCCTACGCCCCGGACGTCACCGAGACGACGTGCGTGGCGATTCTGCAGCCGGGGTATCGGATCGGCGAGCGCACCATCCGCCCCGCGCGGGTGGCCGTCGCCGAGCCGCAGCCGGGCGCGCAGACGGTCAAGGCCGAGGGATCCGACGACAGCGCGGCCGGCGCGGCCGGAGCGGCGGGCGGGACGGACGCGGCGGGCGACGACAAGGAGAGCGGTGGCCCGGACGAGGGCTGACGCCGGACCGACGAGGGAGGAGGGACGTCGAGGGTGAGTACCAAGGACTTCATCGAGAAGGACTACTACAAGGTCCTCGGCGTCCCCAAGGACGCCACCGAGGCCGAGATCAAGAAGGCGTACCGGAAGCTCGCCCGCGAGTTCCACCCGGACGCCAACAAGGGCAACACCAAGGCCGAGGAGCGCTTCAAGGAGATCTCCGAGGCGAACGACGTCCTCGGTGACCCCAAGAAGCGCAAGGAGTACGACGAGGCGCGCGCCCTGTTCGGCAACGGCGGCTTCCGTCCCGGCCCCGGCGCGGGCGGAGGCGGATCGTTCAACTTCGACCTGGGCGACCTCTTCGGAGGCGGCGCCCAGGGCGGGGGAGCGCAGGGTGCCGGCGGCTTCGGCGGCGGGCTCGGTGACGTCTTCGGGGGCCTGTTCAACCGTGGTGGCGCGGGCTCCGGCGCGCGCACCCAGCCCCGGCGCGGCCAGGACATCGAGTCCGAGGTCACGCTGAGCTTCACCGAGGCGGTGGACGGCGCGACCGTACCGCTGCGCATGTCCAGCCAAGCGCCGTGCAAGGCCTGCTCCGGCACCGGCGACAAGAACGGCACGCCCCGCGTGTGCCCGACCTGTGTCGGCACGGGGCAGGTGGCGCGCGGCTCGGGGGGTGGCTTCTCGCTCACGGACCCCTGCCCGGACTGCAAGGGCCGCGGCCTCATCTCCGAGGACCCGTGCGACATCTGCAAGGGGTCGGGGCGCGCCAAGTCCTCGCGCACCATGCAGGTCCGCATTCCCGCGGGCGTCTCCGACGGGCAGCGGATCCGGCTGCGCGGCAAGGGCGCGCCCGGCGAGCGGGGCGGCCCGGCGGGCGACCTGTACGTGGTCGTGCACGTCGACGCGCACCCGGTCTTCGGGCGCAAGGGCGACAACCTGACGGTGACGGTGCCGGTGACCTATCCCGAGGCGGCGCTGGGCGGGGAGATCCGCGTCCCCACGCTGGGCGGGCCGCCGGTCACCCTGAAGCTGCCGCCGGGCACGCCCAACGGGCGCACGATGCGAGCCCGCGGCAAGGGCGCGGTCCGCAAGGACGGCACCCGCGGGGACCTGCTGGTCACCGTGGAGGTGACGGTGCCGAAGGACGTGTCGGGCAAGGCGCGTGACGCCCTGGAGGCGTACCGCGAGGCGACCGCGGGGGAGGACCCGCGGGCGGAGCTGTTCCAGGCCGCGAAGGGAGCATGACCAGATGGACGGCCGTCGACGTAACCCGTACCAGCTGACCGAGGAGACCCCGGTCTACGTCATCTCGGTGGCGGCCCAGCTCTCCGGTCTGCACCCGCAGACGCTGCGTCAGTACGACCGCCTGGGTCTGGTCTCCCCGGACCGCACCGCGGGCCGGGGCCGGCGCTACTCGGCCCGCGACATCGAACTGCTCCGTCAGGTGCAGCAGTTGTCGCAGGACGAGGGCATCAACCTCGCCGGGATCAAGCGCATCATCGAGTTGGAGAACCAGGTCGTCGCGCTGCAGAACCGGGTGGCGGAGCTCCAGACGGCGGTGGAGGGCGCGGCCGTGGCCATGCAGCAGCGCGAGGCCGCGGTGCACGCCTCGTACCGCCGCGACCTCGTGCCGTACCAGGAGGTCCAGCAGACGAGCGCGCTGGTGGTGTGGCGCCCGAAGGGGCGGCAGTCCTCGGACTGACACCCGCGTCCCACGCGGTCGAAGGGGCCCGGAGGCCATGGAGCCTCCGGGCCCCTTCGCGTGCCCGCGGCGCGCTGACGGACGGAACCGGTCAGGGGCGGCCCCGGTGGCCCGATTCCGTACCCGGGTCCCGCTCCGCCCGGACAAACGCTGGCGCACCGGTCGGTAACGGGCGGTTGACGTGTCGGGGTCGATCACGATGGCGCGAATTGGCTTACGAAGTGGAGAAGATGAGACCTTTCCGGGCTCTCGACGCTCTACTCTCTTCACACCGATAACACAGACCGCTGTCGTCATCTCGTTAAGTGAGCACTCCTTGGCGCTGAGGTGATCGCCGCGTCGGCTTTCAGCCACTGGGCCGCATTGCTGCGTCCACGCCCCGGAAGGCATCTGATGTGAACACCCGTAACACCCGTTTCGGCATACGTCGACGCGTCGTACGCCGGAACGCCACCGCCCTGGCCGTGTCCGCCATGACCCTCTCCCTCGCCGCCTGCGGAGTCATGGACGGCGCGGGGAGCGAGAGCGGGGCGAGCCCCACGAAGGGCGACGACATCACGGTCGGCCTCCTCCTGCCGGAGAAGGAGAACGCCCGCTACGAGAAGTTCGACTTCCCCATCATCGAGAAGAAGGTCGCCGAGCTGACCAACGGCGAGGGGGAGGTCCGGTACGCCAACGCCGAGGGGAAGGCGGCGGAGCAGGGCATCCAGCTGGACCAGATGATCGACGCCGAGGTCGATGTGCTGCTCCTGGACGCCGTGGACTCCGAGGCGATCGCGAGCGGCGTGCAGAAGGCGAAGGACGCGGGGATCCCCGTCATCGCGTACGACCGGCTGGCGCAGGGCCCGATCGACGCGTACGTCTCCTTCGACAACACGCTCGTCGGTGAGGTGCAGGGCCGGGCGCTCGCGGACGAGCTCGGCTCCACCCCCGGCAGCAAGATCGTCATGATCAACGGCGCGCCCACCGACCCGAACGCCGCGCAGTTCAAGGCCGGTGCGATGGCCGAGTTCCAGGACAAGGTGACGGTCGCCAAGACCTACGACACCGAGGACTGGAGCGCGGCGAACGCCGGGGCCAACATGGAGGCGGCGATCACCTCCGTCGGCCTCGGGGAGATCGCCGGGGTGTACGCGGCCAACGACGGCATCGCGGGCGCGGTCATCGAGGTCCTGAAGGCCGCGGGGGTCTCCGAGGTACCGCCCGTCACCGGGCAGGACGCCGAGCTGGCCGCCGTGCAGCGGATCGTGGCGGGCGACCAGTTCATGAGCGTGTACAAGTCGTACCCGGAGGAGGCGAACGCCGCCGCCGAGATGGCCGTCGCCCTGGTGCAGGGCCGCTCCATCGAGTTCGACGCCCTCAGCCGGGACAAGGTCGACTCCCCGACCACGGCCGACATCCCGGCCCAGTTGGTTCCCGTCACCGCGCTGACCAGGAAGAACATCGCGGAGACGGTTATCGCGGACGAGATCTACACGGTCGGGGAGATCTGCACGGAGAAGTACCGGGAGGACTGCGCGGAGATCGGCCTGAAGTGATCCCGCCCCGGTGCGGCCGGCCGGGGACGGCCCCGCCGCCGCCCCGGCCGTACGCCCGGCCCCGCCGCCCCCGGTCCGCTGCGACCGGGGGCGGCGTCCGTGTTCCGGCCCCCGTTCCGCTGCGGTCCCGCGGTCTCCCGGCCGCGCCGACGCGGTACCTGGCGCCCCGTCCGGAGCGCGGTCTGTCGTACCGTCGACGTGTCGCAACGGTGCGGACGGAGGTGGGGGGAAGGCGGATCCTCCGGGTCGGTCCCGCCCGCCCGTGCGCCGGGCCGGTGTTGCGGAGACCGGAAGGGCCGCGCATAGTTGCGCTGCCGAAAACGCTGGAGCCAGGGGTGGAGATGGCCGCGCACGGGACCGACGCCTATCCGCACGGCGGTGACGGGACGGGCGGTGGCCGTCCCGGGGCGGACCAGGACACGCACCCCCACGGTGCCGACCGGCTGTGCGGGGCCGCGGACCGCGTGTACGCCCGGGCGGTACGGCTGGGACGCGTGCCGCGCGCGGACGCGGCGGCGGTGCCCTGCCTGGTCGACCTCGGGCTGCTGCACCCCGACCCGGACGACATGGACCTGCTGGTGCCCACGGCCCCGCAGGAGGTCATGGCCCGGCTGCTGCGCGGC
This sequence comes from Streptomyces sp. CRN 30, assembly GCF_034105845.1. Lineage (NCBI taxonomy): Bacteria > Bacillati > Actinomycetota > Actinomycetes > Kitasatosporales > Streptomycetaceae > Streptomyces > Streptomyces sp. CRN 30. The sequence continues at coordinate 6,692 of NZ_JAVRHI010000461.1, forward strand.
GTGCACGAGGAGGTCAGCGCGAGCCGGAACCGGGTCGGAGCGGCGGTGGCGGCCGTGGAGTGGTACGCGGGCCTCGGCGGCGACCGGGTGCGGCCGGCGGCCGAGAGCACGGCGATCCGCGTGCTGGACGGGCTGCCGCGCATCCGGGCCGCCATGGACCAGGCGACCCAGGCGTGCACGTCGGAGGTGCTCGCCGTGCAGCCGGGCGGCATCCGCCGCGAGGACGAGCTGCGCGAGGGCCTGCACCGGGGGCTGGAGATGCGCCGCCGGGGCGTGCGCATGCGCGACCTCTACACGCACGTGGCGCGGCACGGGCAGGGCCTGCACACCTACATGGAGCTGATGGGCGACGCGGCGGAGGCGCGCACCCTGGACGAGGTCGTGGAGCGGCTGATCGTCTTCGACCGGTCGGTGGCCTTCATCCCCGCCAACACGGACCGCACGATGGCCCTGGAGGTCCGTCACCCGGCCCTGGTCGAGTTCCTGGTCGTGGTCTTCGAACGGCTCTGGCGGCTGGGCGTCCCGCTGGGCGCCGCGCTGCCCGCCACCGGCATCGAGGGCATCACGCACCGGGAGCGCTCCATCGCCGCCCTGCTGGCGGAGGGCCACCAGGACGCGGTGGTCGCGGAGCGTCTCGGCATCAGCGTCCGCACGTGCCGGGCGCACATCGCGCGGCTGTCGGAGACGCTCGGCGCGGCCAGCCGTACGCAGCTGGGCGTCCGGATCGCCCAGGCCGGGCTGGACGGGCCGCCCGGCTCCGGGCCGGCCGGGGGTCCGCTCCCGGTCACGTCGCCGTCCACGCCGCCGCCGGCGTCGGCGGCGTCGACCGCTCCTCCCGCGGCGGTCGGGGATCGTCCAGGATCCCCGACTGGGCTATGAGGAAGCCGAGCTGGGCCCGGCTGCCGCTGCCGAGGGCGGCGGCGAGCTTGGCTATGTGGGCCCGGCAGGTGCGGACGTTCATCCCGAGGCGGCGCGCTATCGCCTCGTCGACGTGCCCCTCGATGAGCAGCTTCGCGATCGAGCGCTGCACACCGGTGATGCCGTTGGGGTCGACGTCGTTCGGCACCTCCTCGGTCAGGGGCACGGCCCGCTGCCACAGCTGTTCGAACACCATGGCGAGGTAGCGCACGAGACCGGGGTGACGCAGTTCGAGCGCGACGCTCCGGTCGTCGCCGGCCGGGATGAACGCGACGGTCCGGTCGATGACGATCATCCGCTCGATGAGCTCCTCGAGCGTACGGACCTGGATCCGGCCGTCCGAGATCCGCTCGACGTAGGCGAGGGTGCTCTGGCTGTGCCGCGCGGTGTGCTGGTACAGCGTGCGGATGTTGACCCCACGGTCCGCCAGCGGCTTGTCGCGCTCCAGGGCCTCCATGAGCGCGTCGGCGGGGCGGGCGCCGCCGGGCTGCACCGTCAGCATCTCGCTGCGGCAGTCGGCCGAGGCGGTGTCGAGCGCCGCGTTGATCCGGTCGAAGCCCTCCAGCACGGTGATGGCGTGCGTGGAGCCCGCGCTCTGCGTGGTCAGCGCGATGAACGGCGCGAAGGAGTCGGTCAGCGCGATCGACTGGCGTCGGCGCTCCTGGATCTCGCGCTCCAGCGGATACAGGCGCTGTGCCAGTGCGGCCGAGGCCGGAACCGGACGCAACCAGTTCGCGTCGTCGGGATCCGGATGCAGCAGCGCGTAATCCAGCAGGCACGGGGCCGGTTCCACATCTGCCCGGCTGATGCGTCCGGAGCGCAGGGCGCGGGCGTAAAGCCGCGTCCCTTCCTCACACAACTCAGTGACAGCATGGGGATGTGTCGGTTTCGAGTTGTTTGTGCTCATATCTCCACCCCCCAGGGTCCTGAACATGCAGGAACATGATGCATCGTCCCTGTGGCATTGACATGCCTGAATGAGCCATCGTCTTGTTCTGCGGGGGAGAGGATTCCATCAAGTGAGGACGAAGCCGACTATGCGTGCGAGATTGCTTGGTTCGATGCTTGCCGCCGTCTTCTCCACCGCACTGGCCCTCGGCGCTGTGGAGGGTGCGGTCCACGTCGCGGAGGACGCGCACGTGGCGGTCGAGTCGGACAGTGGCTGGAACCCTGCTCCGCCGCAGCGGTCCGTGCAGGCGGCGGACAGCGGCTGGAACACGGCTCCGGTCGACAGCGGCTGGAACATCGTCCAGGGTGACAGTGGCTGGAACGCCGCTCCCGTCGACAGCGGCTGGAACGCCTCTGCGCAGGGCGACAGTGGCTGGAACGTGGTGCCCGCGGTCGCCGGCGACAGCGGCTGGAACGTTACTCCTGCCGACAGCGGCCGGGACGCGGTCCAGGGTGACAGTGGCTGGAACGTGGCTCCGGCGGACAGCGACCGGGACGCCTCCGTCCTGGGCGACAGTGGCTGGAACCGTGTGACATCTGTCGCGGAGGCAGACGTATGACGATTCCGCCCGACGACCGCTCCTTCCGTCGAGAGATGGCCACCGCCTACCGCTCCGGTTGGCACTTCATCGACCTGGCCACCGCCATCCCCCACAGCGGTGACTCGTTGATGGTGACCGTCTTCGGCGAGCCGGTGGTGGTCACCCGGGACGAGGACGAGGACATCCGGGCCTACCGGTGTCTGCGGCGACCGCGCGGCGCGCCGCAGCCAGTACGGTGTGCCGTGCGGTACGGGATGATCTTCGTCAATCTCGACCAGCGTGACCACCGGATCCCCCGGCCGGAAGCCCCGGCCGCCGAGATCATCGCAGCCACCCCCCGCAGTGCCTGACGCGATTCCCCCGTCGCAGTAGATCGCTCAGGCGCTTCCCCCCAGCAGCGGCGTCACCGTGACCTGAACACGGTGCCGCCG
>NZ_JAVRHI010000462.1:0-36537 GCF_034105845.1 Streptomyces sp. CRN 30
AGAAGCCCCCGACGACGCCACGAACTCCCGCAACCGCGCCGCCTGCCCCCGCAGACCCGCCACCGACCGACCCGAAAGCACCCACGGCACCACACCGCCACCGGCCACCACACCCGCCGGACCGCCCTCGCCATCACCATCAGCTACGGGGGGCTCCTCCACGGGAGCCTGCTCCACGACCACGTGCGCGTTCGTCCCGCCCATGCCGAACGACGACACTCCGGCCAGCAGCGGAACGTCAGGACGCGGCCAGGAGGAGAGCTCCGTGTTGACCCGCAGACGCCACTCCTCCAGCGGGATGGCGGGGTTGGGAGTCTCGAAGTTGAGGCTCGCGGGCAGCTCGCCCGCCTCGACGGACAGCAGGACCTTGATCAGGCCCACGATGCCCGCGGCGCCCTCCAGGTGACCCACGTTCGTCTTGACCGAGCCGACCCGCAGCGGTGCGTCCGCCGGGCGCGTGGAACCGAGGACGGAGGCGAGCGCCGACGCCTCGATGGGGTCGCCGACAGCGGTGCCCGTGCCGTGGAGTTCGACGTACTGGATGTCGTCGGGGCGGACGTCCGCCGCGGCGTACGCGCGGCGCAGCACCTCTTCCTGGGCCTGCCGGCTCGGCGTGGTGAGACTGTCGCCGCCGCCGTCGTTGTTGACGGCGCTGCCGCGCAGTACGCCGTGGATGTGGTCGCCGTCCCGCAGCGCCCGGTCCAGGGGCTTGAGGAGGACGAAGCCACCGCCCTCACCGCGTACGTAGCCGTTGGCACGGGCGTCGAAGGTGTAGCAGCGGCCGTCGGGCGAGAGCCCGCCGAAGCGGGAGACGGTCAGGGTGCCGTCGAAGGTGAGGTTCAGGTTCACGCCGCCGGCGAGGGCGATGTCGCACTCCCCGGAGCGGAGGCTCTGGCACGCCATGTGGACGGCGACGAGGGAGGAGGACTGACCCGAATCGACGGTCAGGCTGGGGCCGTTCACGCCGAGGAGGTAGGAGAGCCGGTTGGCGATCATGCTGCGTTGCAGACCGGCGAGCGTGTGGTGGGAGACGGCCGCGGAGCTGCGCTGCCGGGTGAGGGTGGCGTAGTCGTCGCTCATGGCCCCGACGAAGACACCGGCGCGCTGGTCCGTCAGGCGCTCGGGGGTGACGCCGCCGTTCTCGAGGAGCTCCCAGCCGAGTTCGAGCGCGAGGCGCTGCTGGGGGTCCATGGCCGCGGCCTCGCGCGGCGAGATGCCGAAGAAGTCGGCGTCGAACTCGTCGACGCGTTCCAGGAAGCCACCTTGTTCCGATGTCAACTGCTGCGCGTCGTTCGGATGATGTCGAGGCCACCGCCCGTGCGGTAGCGGACTGATCGCGTCGACCCCGTCGCGAAGAAGCCGTCGTAACTCCGCCACCGAATCAGCCCCTGGCAGGCGACAGGACAGTCCGATTACCGCGATCCGTTTGCCTTCATCGCCGTGCCGTGCCGATCGAGCAGCTCCCAACAAAGCCAACCCCCGCTGGTTGTTTTTCAGATAGGCCAACAGTGCCCCGCCGACTTCCAACAACCGTTGACCAGCTCACAGGAAAGGCCAGGAGCGAGGTTGCGAGTCTCTGCTGCACGCGAAAATAGGGCAGGTTGAATGCGGATTCGACAATGTCACATACTCATCCGGATGACAATGTGACGCGAATCACATAAATGATCTCGGTAAAGCGTTCGAGAGGGGAGCCAATAAGGCAAAAGGGGCGCCTCGGTCAATATCTCGACACCCTCCTTACGGGCTGCAGGTACCGAAGCCGCACAGATGGATCAACGGTTGACAGTTCACGCCGGGAGGCGTTGGACTAGCCCGAGCCCCAGCCAGGAAGCACGAGAACGAGCACGCCGGCTACACCGAGGACGACACCGCTCGAAGGTGCGCCGATGACGACCATCCATCTCGCGGGGCTTCACCGACCCGTTCGCCGACCATGCCAGGGGATGAGAAGCGACCGATGACGCACGCCCCGCCACGCAGCGCTGACGCTTTGACCAGGCCTGGAAACGACTCGGCCGCCGACATCGCTCGGTCCATGCAGAACGACTCCGCCGTCACGACCATGCGCGACTTCCATGCCTGGTTCACCGCGTACGGCGAAGCGCACCAGTCGAAGGTTCGTCGCATCCCGTTCACGGAACTGAAAGGTTGGCGCTTCGAGAGACCGACCGGGGATCTCGTTCACGACAGTGGCCGATTCTTTTCGGTACGAGGCCTGCGAGTACACAACCCCACGAGTCCGGTGTCCGACTGGGACCAACCGGTCATCGATCAGGCCGAAGTCGGCTTACTGGGCATTCTGGTCAAAAAATTCGACGGTGTACCGCACTGTCTGATGCAGGCGAAGATGGAGCCCGGTAATTGCAACAGGATCCAGCTCTCGCCCACCGTGCAGGCGACCCGCAGTAACTACACCAGAGTGCACGGCGGCCGCCCGGTTCCCTATCTCGATTACTTCCGTAATGCCTCACGGCACCGCGTACTGGCCGATGTGCTTCAGTCCGAACAGGGTTCCTGGTTCTACCGGAAACGCAATCGGAACATCGTCGTGGAGACCGCCGAGAATGTGGAACCGCTGGACGGCTTCCACTGGCTGTCCGTCGGACAGTTACACGCGTTGCTGGCATCGGACGACCTCGTGAACATGGACACGCGCACGGTCATGTCATGCCTCCCGTTCGCACGGGACGTCTCGTCACCCGCCCTCCGTCGCCCAAGCGGCGATCGGGGATCCCTCTATCCGGTCGAAGGTGAGACCTTCCTCTCCGCGCTGGCCAGATCGCTGGATCCCAGGCACGGCACGATGCACTCCTTCGGCAGCGTGCACAGTTGGTTCACCAACGCCCGGGCGGAGTTCCGGGGCAGGGCGACTCCGACGGACCTCAACTCTCTTCGAGGCTGGCACCGCACCGCGGAACGGATCTCACACGAATCCGGCCTGTTCTTCGACGTGATGGCCGTGGACGTGCGGACCGGCAGCCGCGAGATCGGCGGCTGGACCCAGCCGATGATCGAAGCGCGCGGCCAGGGTGTCACGGCCTTTCTGGTCCAACGGATCGACGGCGTGCTGCACGCCCTCGTCCAAGTCAAGCACGAACCCGGCTTCATGGACGCCGTTGAGCTCGCGCCCACCGTGCAGTGCACCCCGGAGAACTACACCGTGCTGCCGGCCGAGGCCGCTCCCCCGTTCCTGCACGAGGTGCTGAGCGCCCCCGCCGAGGCCATCCGGTTCGACACCGTGCTCTCCGAGGAGGGCGGCCGGTTCTTCCACACCCGCAGCCGCTACATGATCGTTGAAGTTCCCCCTGGGCGCGAGCTTCGAGAACCGGACTCGTTCCGCTGGTTGTCTGCCCATCAGCTGTCCAGGTTCGTCCAGCACAGCAACTACTTGAACATCCAGGCCAGAAGTCTCCTTGCCTGCCTGCACAGTCTGTTGTGCCAGATCAGAGGAGTTCGAACGTGAGCACCTCCACTCCATCGGGTCCACCGCTGAGGGTCGGCGTGCTCGGCGCGTCCTCGGTCGCCGTGCGGCGCATGCTGCCCGCGCTGCGCGAAGTACCGGACACCGTCGTCACCGCCATCGCCAGCCGGGAGCGGGAAAAGGCGGAGCGGATCGCCGCCGACGTCGGCTGCGAGGCCGTGCACGGCTACGAGCGGCTCCTCGAGCGGCACGACATCGACGCGGTCTACGTCTCGGTCCCCAACTCCCGGCACTACACCTGGGCGAACGCCGCGCTCGAAGCGGGCAAGCACGTCCTGTCCGAGAAGCCGCTGACCACGGGGTCGGCAGACACCGGGGCGCTGGCCCGGGTCGCGGTGGAGCGCGGTCTCGTGCTGCGCGAGAACCTCGCCTTCGTCCACCACGGGCTCCACCGACGCGTGGCCGAGCTGGTCGCGCAGGGCCGTCTCGGCGAACTCCGGCACGTCGACGCGGCGTTCTGCTTCCCGCCGCTGCCCGCGCACGACGTCCGCTACCGCCCCGAGCTCGGCGGCGGCGCCCTGCTGGACGCCGGCATCTACCCCGTGCGGCTCGCACAGTACTTCCTCGGCGACGACCTCACCGTCGCCGGCGCCGTGCTGCACGACGACCCGGCCCTGGGCGTCGACGTCGCGGGCAGCGCGGTGCTCGCGGCCTCCGCGGGGCAGATCGCGACGGTCAACTTCGGCTTCGTGCACACCTACGGCTCGCGCTACACCCTCTGGGGCAGCCAGGCGCGTCTGACCGTGGACCGCGCCTTCACCCCGCCTGCGACCATGGCGCCCGTCGTACGCATCGAGGAGCAGGACCACGCCGAGGAGCTCGTGCTGCCCGCCGAACACCAGTTCGCCGGGTCGGTCACCGCGTTCGCCGCCGCGGTGCGCGAGACCGCGGCCACCGGCGTCGACTCCGGCCACGCGGCCTGGGCCGCGACCACCGTGCGGACGGCGGAACTCCTCGACGACATCCACAGGTCGGCGGTCCGCGTCACCGCGGCGGAGGGCTCCTGATGGAAATCATCGGCAGGGGATTCATCGCCCGCAACATGGCGGCCGTCGAGGACCGCCACCCGGGCGTCACGGTGCTGGCCGCCGGCGTTTCGAGCACCTGGACGAACGCGGATGCGGAGTTCGAGCGCGAGGCGGCGCTGGTGGAGGAGGTCAGCCGGAAGTGCCGCGCCGAAGGCCGGCTCATGGTGTTCCTCTCCAGCGCCTCCCACGCGCTGTACGGCACCGGGAACGAGCCGATGGCCGAGGACACCGAGGTGCGGCCGACCTCGCCCTACGGCATCCAGCGGCTGCGCCTGGAAAACATCGTCACCGGGTCCGGAGCGGCCTGGCTCGTGCTGCGGGTGAGCCACGCGACGGGCCGCTGGCAGCGCCCGCACCAGCTGCTGCCCTCCTTCGTCCAGCAGGTGCGCGACGGCAGCGTGCAGCTGTACAAGGGCGCGCACCGTGATCTGGTGGACGTGGCCGACCTGGTCCGGGCCGTCGACGGTCTTCTTGGACGGGGCGTCGACAACGAAGTGATCAACGTGGCCTCGGGAACGCCCCTGCCCGTGAGGACCATCGTCCACGGCATCGAGAAGCGTCTGGGCCTCTTCGCGCGGCACGAGATCGTCGACGTGCCCTTCAGTCTGACCCGCGTGTCGGTCGACAAGCTCTGCGCACTGCTGCCCGAGCTGCGGTCGGTGACCGACGCCGACTACCTGGACCGCATGCTCGACCGCTACGTCCCCTGTTACTGAGCAGCACTCGAAGCGAACCGCAACACCACATGAAGCCATAGCCGAACCACGGCGCGCGGGCGACTCCCCTCAACCGTCCCTTTCGTACGGAGGACTCATGCACGTTTCGCTCGTTGTCACCGGATCACGGGGTGACGTCCAGCCGTTCATCGCGCTGGGCAGAACCCTGACGGCCCGCGGACACTCGGTGATCCTCGCCACCCATGGTGACTTCGAGAAGCTGGTGCGCGAGTCCGGCCTCGACTTCGCCGAACTCCCGGGCAGCCCGCGGGATTTCATCGCGCACCCGGCGCTCGCCGAGGCCCTCCAGCAGGGCGCCTCGCTCTTCCGCGCGGCACGCAAGGTCCCGCGGCAGACGCAGGAGCACATCCGCCTGCTCGCCTCCCGCATAGCGGAGGTGTGCGAGGGGGCCGACCTGGTGGTCAACAGCGTACTGAGCCGCATCCTGTTCGAGGACAACGGCAAGGCCCCCTGGGCCTCGCTGACCTGGTGGCCGCTGAACCCCACCAGTCAGTGGCCGGCCATGATGGCTCCCCAGAACAAGATGGGCCCGCTCTACAACCGTCTGACGCACCGCGCGGCGGGGCTCCTGGACTGGGTCTCCATCCGCGGCTACCGCAAAGACGCGAACATGTCGCCGCTGCCGTTCGGCGCGCCCTACCGCGAACTGGGGCGTGACGTGCCGTTGTTGTGTCCGGTCACTCGCGAGATGTTCACCGAGCCCGCCGACTGGCCCGCCCTTTCGCGGTTCACCGGCTACTGGTTCTGGGACCGCGAGTGGAGCCCGTCGGACGCCCTGGTCGACTTCGTGGAGCACGGGGACGCCCCGGTGACGCTGTCGTTCGGCAGCATCTGGCCGGTGCACCAGCCGGACAGGACGCTGCGCAAGGTCCTCGGCGTCGTCCGGTCGTACGGCAAGCGCCTGGTGCTGGTGGGCGGCGGCCCCGAAGAGGTGCCCGACGACGTGTTCCGCGTCGAGGACGTGCACTACCCCTGGCTGTTCCCTCGGTCGTCGGCGATCATCCACCACGGCGGCTGCAACACCACGGGGGAGGCGCTGCGTTCGGGAACGCCCCAGATCGTCGTGCCGACCTTCGCCGACAGCCCCTTCTGGGCGGCGCAGGTGCACCGGCTCGGGGTGTCCCCGCAGCCCATCCCGTTCTCGAAGTTCACCGCCGAACTCCTCGACGAGGCGCTCGGCAAGGCCCTGAACGACGAGGGCATGGCCCGGCGGGCGGCGAGCGTCGGCGAGGCCGTACGCGCCGAGAGCGGCACCGAGACGGCCGTCGACATCCTGGAGGACTGGGTGAAGCGCTGGCCCGGCCCGAAGTCGGCTAGTGCCCGTGCGTGACAGGCGATCCGGACCGCCCCACAGAGACGCTAACGAAGGGGCAAACACAGCCATGACAGACACAACGGATCTTTCCACTCCTTCCGTACGCCGTTTCCATCCCTCCGACGCGGGCGTCCGCCTGGTGTGCTTCCCTCACGCGGGCGGCGCCGCCAGCTACTTCTTCCCGGTCTCGCGACAGCTCTCGCAGGTGGCCGACGTGCTGGCGATCCAGTACCCGGGTCGACAGGAGAGGCGGAGGGAACCGTTCATCGGCAGCGTGACCGATCTGGCCGACGTGCTGGTGGAGGAGTTACGGCTGTGGGCCGACCGTCCACTGGCGTTGTTCGGCCACAGCATGGGTGCACTGGTGGCGTTCGAGGTCGCCCGTCGGCTGGAGCACGAAGGCATCCGGCCGGCCTCGTTCTTCGCCTCCGGGCGCGCCGCCCCCTCGTACTCGCGGGACGAAGGAGTGCATCGGCGTAGCGACGAAGACTTGATTGCCAAGGTGAAGGAACTGGGCGGAACCGCCGGCAGCCTTCTGGACGATCCTGACGTCATGGACATGCTGCTGCCCGTCATCCGCAACGACTACCGAGCCGTGGAGACCTACCGCCTGTCCCCGGGGCCACCGCTGGCCTGCCCGTTGGTGGCGTTGACCGGGGACGTGGACCCTCAGGTCTCACTGGAAGAGGCGCAGGCGTGGCGGACGTTCACCACCGGGAAGTTCGACCTGTACACGTACTCCGGCGGGCACTTCTTCCTTGATGCACATGCCGCTTCGGTGTTGGGGACGATTCGCACTGCGCTTGCTTCGGTTCAACGGTTCTAGGTTCACCTGAACCAACTCCTGTCGATCACCCAGCGGCGCAGGACCCCGGCGAACTGGAGCACTAGGGCGTTTCTGACGGATCTCCGTGGAAGAAGGAGCGGCGTTCGGTGCGTGCGCTGGGGGTGCCCCCTCTGGGGGAGTGCGGCGAGTGGGGGTCCCCCCTGCTCGAAGAGCTTGGGGGAGCGTGCCGGGCGTCGCGACGCCGCGGAGATCCGACGAACGCGGAAGGGCATTGGCTAGTGTCCGGGACACTCCCGCGACGGCTTCAACCAGGATCCACCTCGCAGCCGACTGATGGTGCCGGCCACTCGCCCTCCTCCTGGCCCCCGGACATCACGGAGACGGCCCCAGCTACGGCCCGTCCTGCCAGAAGCGTGGGAGGGCTTCCGCCCCTGCCCCTGCGAAACCAATAGTCGGGACGACAGGATTTGAACCTGCGACCCCTTGACCCCCAGTCAAGTGCGCTACCAAGCTGCGCCACGTCCCGATGCGTTTCCCGCGGTGTTCCTGCGTGATCACGCAAACAGCACTTTACCCCACGTCGCCCGCTGTCCCGAAGCCCGGTTCGGACGGGTGCGCGAGAGAATCGGTGCATGAGCGGGACGACGCGGCGTGGACAGGACCAGGGACGGGACCGGGACGAGGAGGGGCGGGCGCGCAACGCCCGGCCGCGGGACGGGCTCGGCCGCCCGCTGCCGTACGGCGAGCCGGGCGTGGACCGGCAGCCGGAGGGAGTGGTGCGCGCGCCGGAGGAGACCGTGGCCGAGGCGCAGGCGCTGCTCGACGCGGGCCGGCCGTTCCACGCGCACGAGGTGTTCGAGGACGCGTGGAAGGCGGGGCCGGACGCGGAGCGCGGCCTGTGGCGGGGGCTCGCCCAGCTCGCGGTGGGCCTCACGCACGCGGCACGCGGCAACGTGACGGGCGGGGCGCGGCTGCTGCGGCGCGGTGCCGGGGCCGTGGAGGAGTGGGCGGCCGGGACCGGTACGCCCCGCCCGTACGGCATCGGCCTCGCGGAGCTCGCCGGCTGGGCGCGAGGGCTGGCCGACCTCGTGGAGCGCGAGCGGACTCCGGTGGACGCCCGCGCGCTGGCACCGCGGCTGCGCGGCACGGGACCCGTCTGAGGCGTCCGCCCGCGAGCGCGGGGTGACGCGGTGCGGGCACTGCCGGTGGCGTACGGCAGACTCGGGGCGTGCGAACGATTCATGTCATCGGCATCGGGGCGGGCGACCCCGACCAGCTGACCCTGCAGGCTGTCAAGGCGCTGAGGCGCACCGACGTGTTCTTCATCCTGGACAAGGGCGAGGTGAAGTCCGACCTCGTCCGGCTGCGCCGCGACATCCTGGACGCGCACGTGCCGCAGGGCTCGTACCGGCTGGTCGAGGCGCGCGATCCCGAGCGCGACCGGTCCGCCGGGGGCACCGCCTACTCCCCCGCCGTCGGCGACTGGCGCACCGCCCGCGCGGACATCTACGAGCGGCTCGTCGCCGAGGAACTGGGCGAGGACGAGAGCGGCGCGTTCCTGGTGTGGGGGGACCCCGCGCTGTACGACAGCACGCTCGGCGTCCTGGAGGAGGTCCTCCGGCGCGGGACGGTGACCTTCGCGTACGACGTCGTGCCGGGCATCAGCAGCGTCTCCGCGCTGGTGGCCCGGCACCGCACGGGGCTGAACCGGGTGGCGCGGCCGGTGCAGATCACCACGGGGCGCCGGCTGGCGGAGGGGTTCCCCGAGGGCGTCGACGACGTGGTCGTGATGCTCGACGCCCACCAGGCCTTCCGGCAGTACGCGGACTCCGGCGAGGACATCGACATCTACTGGGGCGCGTACATCGGCACCCCCGACGAGATCCTCGACTCCGGGCCCCTCGCCGAGGCCGCCCCGCGCATCGAGCGCCTGCGCGCCGAGGCCCGCGAGCGCAAGGGCTGGATCATGGACACGTACCTGCTCCGCAGGAAGCCCGGGGGCGACACGGGCTGAGCCCCGGGGCGAGGCGGGCTGAGGGTCCGAGTCCCGTCCCCGGTCGGAGCGCCCCCGCATGCGCACGGGGCCGCCCGGTGTGAGGGTGAGCCTGTGACGACCACCCGGAACGCGCCGCCGCAGGGAGCCCAGCCGCCCGTGCTCGACGTACGGCGCCGCAACATCGTCTTCGCGACGATCGTGCTGGGCATCCTGCTCGCGGCGCTCGACCAGACCATCGTCGGCACGGCGCTGCCCACGATCGTGTCCGAGCTGGGCGGCGCCGAGCACATGTCGTGGGTGGTCACCTCGTACCTGCTGGCCGAGACGGTCGCGACGGTGCTGGTGGGCAAGTTCGGCGACCTCTTCGGCCGCAAGGTCGTCTTCCAGGTGTCGGCGGTCGTCTTCATCACCGGGTCGTTCCTGTGCGGTCTCGCCACCGACATGACCCTGCTGATCGCGTGGCGGGCCGTGCAGGGCATCGGCGCGGGCGGGCTGATGGTCACCTCCATGGCGCTGATCGCGGACGTGATCCCGCTGCGGGAGCGCGGCAAGTACCAGGGCGCGATCGGCGCGGTCTTCGGTGTGTCGACGGTGGTCGGGCCGCTGCTGGGCGGACTGTTCACCGACCACCTGACCTGGCGCTGGGCGTTCTACGTCAACGTCCCCATCGCGATCGTCGTGATCGCCGCAGCGGCCCGCACGATCCCCTCGGTGAGGTCGGCGGCCCGGCCGGTCATCGACTACCTGGGCATCGCCCTCGTCGCGATCGGCTCCAGCGCGCTGATCCTGGCGACGAGCTGGGGCGGCAACCAGTACGCGTGGGGTTCCGGCGTCATCATCGGCCTGTTCGCGGCCGGGCTCGTCGCGCTGGCGCTGTTCTGCCTGGTGGAGACTCGCGCGGCCGAGCCGATGCTGCCCATGCGGCTGTTCCGCAACCCGGTCTTCACGGTGTGCTCGGTACTCAGCTTCATCGTCGGTTTCGCGATGCTCGGCGCGCTGACGTACCTGCCGAGCTACCTCCAGTACGTCGACGGTGACTCGGCCACGGTCTCCGGGGTGCGGACGCTGCCCATGGTCGTCGGGCTGCTGATCGCGTCGGTCTTCAGCGGCAACGTGGTCAGCAAGACGGGCCGGTACCGGATCTTCCCGATCGTGGGTTCCGTGATCATGGGGATCGGCCTGTACCTGCTGTCCCGCATGGGCCCGGACACCGGCGCCTGGCTGGAGTCCCTGTTCATGTTCGTGCTCGGCATCGGCATCGGGCTGTCCATGCAGGTGCTGGTCATCGCCGTGCAGAACACCGTCGACTACGCCGAGCTGGGCACGGCGACCTCCGGCGTCACCTTCTTCCGTACGCTGGGCAGCGCCTTCGGCACAGCCGTGTTCGGCACCATCTACGCCAACTCCCTCACGCCCAACCTCCAGGAGGGCGTCGCGGCGGCGGCCCGCACGGGCGCCGCCGACCCCGCCACCGTCGGCCGGGCCGCGATGAGCCCGGAGGGCCTGCACGGGCTGCCGGCCGCGGCGGCGCGGCCGGTGATCGAGGCGTACGCCGACACGCTGCACACCGTCTTCCTGTGGACCGTGCCGGTCGCGGCGCTCGGTTTCCTGGTGGCCCTGTTCCTCAAGCAGGTGCCGCTCAGGGACACCGCGCGGGCGAGCTCCGCCGACATGGGCGAGGGGTTCGCGCAGCCTCGCACGAGCGACTCCCGGCAGCTGCTCGAGGCCGCCGTCGTGCGCGTCATGGGCGGGGTGGGCCCCGTCGTCGTCCGCCGTGTCGTCCGGGAGTCGGGCACCGGACTCGACATGGCGGGCGCCTGGGTGGTCACACAGGTCGACCTCTTCACGCGGATGGTGGGCCACGCCAACCTCAACCTCATCGCCGCCAGCCGGAACGTGCCGCCCGAGGTGCTGGAACCGGCCTTCGACCGGCTGGTCGCGGCGGGCTGTCTCAGCCGCCACGGGTCCCTCTTCTCGCTCACCCCGGCCGGAACGCGCGAGGCCCAGGTGATCAGCGGGGCGTGGGCCCAGTGGCTGGGCGCGTGCCTGGAGGGCGACTACGGCCGCCCCGGCGGCGCGGAGCTGCGGGCCGCGGTGGACGCCATCGCCAAGCGGCTGCTCGCGGAGGACCTGGCGAACGGGGTGCCCGCGCGCGCGAGGGAACTGGCCGGCGGCATGGCGGTCTGAGTGTCCGAGCGGCGGCACGGCGGTCTGGGCGGCCGCCCCCGCCGGGATGTGTCCAGCGGCTCTCAGCCCAGCAGGAGCTGCAGCCCGCCCAGCACCGTGGCCGCGATCACCAGCCGCTCGAACAGCCGCTGGTCGATCCGGTCCACCGCCCACCTGCCGACGAGCGCGCCCGGCAGCACGAACAGCACGAGGGCGGCGTCGATCAGCAGCGAGTGCCCGTCGATCAGGCCGAGCCCGACGCTGAAGGGCACCTTGGAGACGTTGACGATCAGGAAGAAGAAGGCCGACGTACCCAGGAAGCCCAGCTTCCGGAAGCCCGCCGAGAGCAGGTACAGGGACATCACGGGCCCGCCGGCGTTGGCGACCATCGTCGTGAAGCCCCCCAGCACCCCGTACGAGCGGGCCTTGACCCGGCCGGTCCGGGTGGCCACCTCGTCGGGCTCCGCCTCCCGCTCGGCGACGCGGCGCCGCCACACCGTGACCGCCGCCATCATCAGAAGGATCGCGCCGATCGAGATCCGCATGACGCCGTCGTCGGCCCACAGCAGGAACACCGTGCCGAGGACGACGCCCGCGGCGACGGCCGGGAAGAGCCGCCACAGGGTGGGCCAGTGGGCGTGCCGCCGGTAGGTGAGCACGGCGAGCACGTCGCCGACGATGAGGATCGGCAGCAGCACACCGGTGGAGGCCCGGGCGGGCAGGACCGCCGCGAAGATCGCGAGGCTGACCGTGTTGGCCCCGCTGACGGCCGTCTTGGAGAAGCCGACGAGGAACGCCGCGAGGGCGAGCGCGGCGAACTGGGCTGGGGACAGGTGCCCCAGAGTCATCGTGTCCATGCGGACACCGATGGTATGCCCACGCGGGTCGCGTGGGCCGGGCGCCCGTGCCCCGGGCCCCCGGGCGTGACGGGACCGCACACCGCCCCGACCGTGGGGTTCGCCATGCGGAAGGCGTGTTTCCCTGCGGAAGGGCGGGGCACCCGCGCCTCCATGGAGTGGTTGCGGCACGCGGCCTGCGTGGGAGCGGATCCCGATCTGTTCTTCCCCGTGGGCACCTCGGGACCGGCGGTGCGGGACACCGCCGCCGCCAAACGCATCTGCGCGGACTGCCCGGTGATCGGCCAGTGCCTGGAGTGGGCGCTCGGCAGCGGCCGGACGTCCGGCGTGTGGGGCGGCCTCTCGGAGGACGAACGCGCCGCACTGCTCCGTACCGCCGGGGACGTGAATGAGCCCCGGCCCGAAGTGATGAGGAGCAGCACACCATGACCGAAGTGACGAGCACCCTCCCGGAACCCGCCCGCGGGAAGACCGGGGAGGCCCTGCAGGACACGCTGGTCGATCTGCTGGGGCTCTCGCTCGTCGGGAAGCAGGCCCACTGGAACATCGTGGGGCCGAGGTTCCGTTCGATCCACCTGCAGCTCGACGAGATCGTGTCCGCGGCTCGTGAGTTCTCCGACACCGTGGCCGAGCGCGCGGCGGCGATCGGCGTCCCGCCGGACGGCCGTCCGGAGACCATCGCGGCCCGGTTCGCCCTGCCCGGCACGAAGGACGGCTGGCTGCGGGACACCGAGGTCGTCTCGCTGCTGGTGGAGACACTGGAGGCGGCGATCGGCCGGCTGCGCGAGCGCATCGCCGTCACCGAGGAGACCGACCCGGTCACCCAGGACCTGCTGATCGCGATCACGGCCGAGCTGGAGAAGCAGCGCTGGATGTTCCAGGCCGAGGACTACCCGCGCGACAACTGACCGGCCGGAGCACGTGCGGACCGCACGCGGACCGCACGTGCACTTGCACGAAAGGGGCACCCCATGGCCGACGCCCTTGAACTCGAAGCCCTGTGGAACGACTTCCACCGCGTGGTGAACATGCCCTCGCCGGAACTGGCGGACTGGCTGCGGATGCACGACGCGGGCGAGAACGTCGAGCCGCTGCCCGACCGGGCGGGCGGGGCCACCGGCCGGCACGTGTTGGCCATCCTGCAGAAGCGGCGCACGGACCTCACCGACGACGACGTCGACACGATGCGTCACGTCGTGGACGAGATCCTGTCGCAGGTGGACCTGGCGAACGAGCCGGAGCCCGAGGACGCGCACGACACGCTCCGGCGCCACCACCTGATGTCGCTGGGCCACGACCCGCTGAAGGCGCCGCGGACGTAACGGCGCGGGTTACGAGGAAGGCGGAGCTCCCCGCGGGGAGCTCCGCCTTCCGTGCGTGTGCCGGCCGTCAGCCGACCGGCAGCCGCGAGGTGGAGGAACCCTCCGCGGCGCCCCGGGTGCGCAGGCGCCCGCGGCGGTGGGCGAACCAGCCCGCCGCCGTGAGCAGCGCGGCCACCGAGGCCAGGGTCAGGACGGTGGTGCCGGTGGCGGCGAGGCTGCCGCCGGTCGTGCCCGCGACCGTGGTGCCGCCCGTCCCGCCGACGCCGCCGGTACTTCCGGTGCCGCCCGTGGAGCCCGGTCCGCCGGACGTGCCGCCGGTGCCGTCGGTACCGCCCGTGCCGCCGGTCGTGTCACCGCCGCCCGTGCCCCCGTCACCGCCGTCGGTGTCGTCGGTGTCGTCGGTGTCCACGGGATCCTGGCCGACGAAGCTCACCGGCACCTTGACGTCCTGCGAACGGTCGCCGGACAGCGTGTGGTCGGCGCGGGTGGCGAGCACGCACGTCGCCTCGAAGCAGTCGGTGAACTCGTCGCGGGCGTCGACGGTCAGCTCGGCCTCGAAGGTGCCGCCCTTGCCGTACGGGACCGCGAGGTCCTGCCCGTAGTCGGGCGGGTTCGAGGAGATCCAGGCGGAGCTGTGCGAGCCGCCGCTCATGTCCACGCCGCCGATGCACGGGGTGGGCAGTTCGCCCTCGCCGTTGTCGACGCAGAGGGCGACGTAGACGCCCTTGTCCTCGTCGTAGCCACGGCCGGTGATCTTCAGCTTCTGCTCCTCGGTGGCGAGGTCGTTGACCGGGGTGACGGTGAGCTCCTGGCCCTCCGGGCCGGTGACCGTCCTGGTGCCCGAGGGCTCCGCGGGCTCGTCGCCGTCACCGCCGCCGTTGCCGCCGCCACCGCCGTTACCGCCGTCGTCGCCGCTCTCGGTGACCGTGAGGGTGACCGGGGCGGTACGGGTGGTGCCGGCGGCGTTGGAGAACTGGGCACGGTACTGGTAGCCGTCCTGGGCGGCCCGCGCGGTGAAGGAGTACGCGTTGGCCGTGGCTCCCGCGCCCTCGATGTCCTTCCAGGTCTGGGCGCCGTCCGTGCTGACCTGCCAGCGCACGGTGGGCTCCGGCGCGCCCTCGGCCGCCGCCACGAAGGAGACCTGGTCGCCCGGGGCCACCGACTGGTCGGCGGGGGCCTGGACGACCTTCGGGGACATCCGCCGGTCCCACTTGGTGATCTTGCTCTCGGCCGGGCTGGTGACGTAGACGGTGGCACCGCCCGGGGCGACCGCGAGACGTGCCTCGCCCAGCTGGGCGTGGTTGTTCGGCAGCACGGCCGGCTCGGCGGCCTCCTCGTACGTCTTCGTGTCGTACACGGTCAGCGAACCGTTGTTGTCCCCGCCGCTGCCGGCGTAGCCGCTGTCCTGCCGGAGCACGTAGACGCTGTCCCCGTCGAACGCGATGTCCGCCGCGCGGTCCACGCCCTCGATGGTGGTCAGGAGCTTCGCGTCCTTGTCGTAGACCTGGACGGAGGTGCCGGTGCCCACCCACACGTTGCCGGTGGCCGGGTCGGGCTCGACGGAGTACACGAGGTCGGCGGGCAGGTCCGCCGTGGCGGTGACGGTGAGGGAGCCGGTGTCGACGCGGCGCAGTTGCCCGCCGTTCGCACCCGCGGACCACGCGGCCCCGTTCGCGGTGTCCACGCCGAGCTCGGAGCCGCCCTCCAGGGTGACGGTGCGCTCGACGGTGCCCGTGGCGACCTCGATCTCCGAGAGCGCGGCGCCCTGCGCGACGAGGATCGTGCCGGCCCCGGTGCCCGGACCGGCGCCGGTGATCGTCGAGCCCGCCGGCCAGAAGCCCTGGGCGACCTGGTCGCCGTCCTTGGCGGTGCCGATGCCGCGCAGCGCGTACTGGAAGACGACGCCGTCGCCCGCGAGCGGGGTGATCACCTGGTTGACCGTGCGGCCGGCCATGACGCCGGTCGAGCTGGGTGCCTGGCTGATGTGGCTGCGGACCGTGCCGTTCCCGGCGTCGAGGACGTACAGGCCCTGCTCGTTGACGTCCGCGGTGTCGGGGTTGTTGTCGGAGCCGACGTACAGCCTGCCGGAGTCGGGGTGGAGCAGGACGTCGCGCGGCTTGCCCGCGTCCGTGAACTCGGCCGACGAGCGGTAGCTGACGGTGCCGGCGGGCACGTCCACGCCGTCACCGCCGTCGTCGCCGCCCCCGCCGCCGTTGTCCTGGCCCTCGAAGGTGACGGGGATCCGGACGTCCTGGGAGCGGTCGCCGCCGCCGCGGTGGTCGACGCGGGTGACGACGGAGCAGGCGACCTCCAGGCAGTTCAGGCCGTCGCCCCGGGCCGTGATCTCCAGCTCGACGTCGAAGGTGCCGCCGTCGCCGTACGCGGTCGCGTAGCCGCCCTCGTACGTGTCCCCCTCCGGCACGATCCACTTGGACGCGCCGCCGCTCCCGGTCAGGTCGGCGCCGCCGAGGCAGGGGCTCGGCACCCGGTTGTCACCGTTGTCCTTGCAGAAGGCGACGTAGATGCCCTTGCTCTGGTCGTAGCCCGCGCCGGTGACCTTGAGCGTCTCGCCCTCGGGGTCGAGGTTCGCGGAGGCGGACACGGTCAGCTCCTGGCCGCTCTTGCCGAGCACCGTCCTCGGCGTGTCGGCGGCGCTGGCCGCGGTGCCCAGCGCGACGGAGGCGGTGACCAGCGCGGCCGCGCCGAGGAGTGCGGCGGGGCGTCCGGAACGCCGTCCGGCCGCGCGGCCCGGGGCCGTCGATGCTTCTGCCATGGGGAGGGGTCCTCACTTGGTACGGGCGCGCGGTGGCACGGCGCGCCCGGTACGCCGAGGGCCGGGCCCCCGCACGCGGGGCCCGGCCTGACGGGTGGTTACTGGAAGGTGATCGGGGCGTGGACGTCGTACTTGCGGTCGTTGGTGTCCAGGTGATCGGCGCGGGTGACGACGGCGCACTCGACGTCCTCGCCGCAGACCGAACCGTCGTCGAGGGTCGCCTTGACGAAGACCTGCACGCTGAAGGTGCCGCCCGAGCCGAACTTCGAGGTGTTGGCGAAGGTGCCGCCGAAGGTGTTGTTGATCCAGTGCGAGGCGCCGGTCGAACCGGACTCGTCCTGGCCGCCCAGGCAGGGAGTGGGCTTGGCGGCGCCCTGCGCCCCGTCGACCGCGCACAGGCCGACGTAGACGCCCTGGCTCGTGTTGTAGCCGCTGCCGGAGACGGTGATGACCTGACCGGCCGCGGCGGCCGCGTCGGGCGCGGTCAGCGACAGGTTGTAGGTGACGCCCGCGTCGGTGACCGTGCGGGTGGAGGTCGCGGCGGAGGCCGACGAGGCGAGGCCCAGGGTGAGGGCGGCGGAGGCGGCGACGGCGAGGCCGGCCCGGACGGTGGTACGGGCGGAGGGCAGAACGCTCATGATGCGCGGAACACCTTTCTGAGGTTCGGTGACGGGCCCGGTGAGGCCCACCCGAGTTAGGTAAGGCATACCTAAATACGCCCCTCGGTGAATTGTCAACGTCCCGCAAAGTCCGCTGCATGGCCGGTGACTCGGGAGAACGAGTCGGGACGCGGCCGCCCGCGGGCACGCCTGGGAGCGGGCCGGCGAACGGCCCGCTCCTGGTGTGCGACTCCCGTCGCGCGGTAACGGCACGGCGCGGATCAGCCGCGCCGTACGGTGAACTCCACGGTCGCCGACCGGCCGCCGGACACGGCGTCCAGCTTCACCGCGTGGCCGCCCTCGACGGCCGTGGCGTACACCGGGAACGCCTGCGAGACCCGTCCGGACGCGTCGGCCACCGCGTCGAACCGGGTGTCGCCGTCGATCGCGACGAGCACCACCTCGCCCGGCGCGAACCCGGCCCCGTTGACCAGTTGTTCGCCGCCGAGGGTGACGGACGGGTGGGCCACGGAGGCGGAGGGGGCGGACTCGTCCTCCGCCTCGGCCGCATCGCCCGGCGGGCTCGGGAGCGGCGGCCCGGACGGGACCGCTCCGGAAGCCTGCTCCGGTTCCGTGCCCCGTTCCTCTGCCGGCTCCGGCTCCGGAGCGCTCGGTGACGCGGACGGCGGCCTCCCGCCCTCCGCCGCCGGGATGCCCACGGTCACGTCCAGCGGGGCGAGTGCGCCGCCTTCGTCGTACTCCTGCCCGGTCCAGGAGCCGAACAGCTCGGCGCCCTCCGCGGTCAGGGCGGCGCGCAGGCCCGCCCAGGTCGCCCCGGCGCTCCGCAGGACCGGCGCGGAGGCGCCCGGCGCCACGTCGGCGAGGGCGATCCGCCGCGTACGGTCCGCCAGCTCCGCCCGCGCGTACAGCGTCCCGGAGCCGCCGTCCAGGCGCAGCCGCAGCTCGTCCAGGACGAGGTCGCCCCCTTCGGCGCCCGGCGCGGACAGCCGGAGGGCGCCCGCCAGTTCGACGTCCACGTCCCCGGCCGCGGGGGTCGCGCTGCCGCCGGTCACCGGCAGCCAGCCGCGGCCGCCCGGCGCATCGACGGCGGGTCGCTCGGCGCGCACCGTCACGTCGACGGCGTCGCCGCCCACGGCCGACCAGCTCGCATAACCTCCCGACACCTCGTGCGGGGCCCGTGCCCCGTCCGCCGCCTGCGCCGGCACCTGGCACAGGAGCGTGACGAGCACTCCTCCCGCGAGTGCGGCGACCGGTCTCTTCCTCATGTGGCCCCCTGCCGTAGGATGCGCGATCGGTTCGACCGGCGCGTGACCTGCTGTCACTTCGCTTCCGTGCTGCCCGCGGCGGGCGCCTCGCGGCGCCGCCGCGCCCACAGCCAGCCCGCACCGCCGACCACGACCAGTCCCGCGGCGGCGAGGCCGACGGGGAGCGCCGTCCCGGCTCCGGTGCTGGCGAGCGGGCCGCTCGGGCCGTCGTCGTCGGTAGTGTCCGTGCCGTCGGCCACGACCGACCCGGCGCTCGCGCTCGCGGTCGCCGACGGCCCGGTGGTGCCGGCCTCCGGACCGGCGTCGGAGCCGGCCCCGGAGTCGTCGCCGAAGGTCACCGGGACGCGCACGGTCTGGCTCTGGTCGCCGCCGCGCGTGTGGTCGTTGCGGGTGATCACCGCGCAGGTGACGCCGGACTTGGTGCAGTCGGTGTTGGCGTCCTTGGCACGCACCTTCACCTGGACCGAGAAGGAACCGTTCTTCCCGCTCCCCTCATAGGGCTCGGCCAGCCCCTCCCCGTACGACGGCGGGTCGGAGGAGACCCACACCGACGCCCCGGACTCACCGGACATGTCCACCCCGCCGACGCACGGGGTCGGGGTCCTGCCCGCCCCGTTGTCCACGCAGAACGCGACGTAGATGCCCTTCTCGGTGTTGTAGCCGGAGCCCGTCACGGTCACCGTCTCGCCCGCCTCGGCCAGGCCGGACGTCTTCGACACGGTGAGTTTCTGGCCCTCCGGGCCGGTTGCCGAGGCTCCGGCGGCCGTCGCTCCGGGCGACGCCGTCAGGACCAGGGCGCTCGCGAGGGCGAACGCCGCCGGGCCGGTCCGTCGTGCCCGTACGCCACTTCTGTGCATCGGAGTTCAGCACCCCCACGGTAGGAAACTGAGGTAAGGCTAACCTAAAGTATCCCGTGTCATGATCGGACCGCGAGAGGGAGCCCCCGGAGCGATGCGCAGCCCAGGAAGAACCCGACCACCCCACGTCCGCAAGGGCGTTGCCGCTCTGCTCCTCGGTCTGGCCGTGCTCCTCACCGGTTGCGGGGGCGGCGACGCCACCGGGAACGGAACGGGCGGCGGCTCCGCGACGGGGTCCGCGCCGGCCGACGCGAGCGCCCGTGCCGCCGCGGCGCGCGAGCAGCTCGACCGGAACACGATCGTCCCGCTGGAGGGCGCGGCGCCCACTCCGGAACTGCCCGTCACGGTCGACTCCTCCGACGGCCGGAAGGTCACCGTCGAGGACGCCTCGCGCATCCTGCCGCTCAACGGCGGGGTCGCGGAGATCGTGTTCACGCTCGGGCTCGGCGACCGCGTGGTCGGCCGCGACGTCACGGCCACGTTCGAGGAGGCCAAGAAGCTCCCGCTGGTGACGAAGGCCCACGACGTGAGCGCGGAGAGCGTGCTCTCGCTGGAGCCCACGGTGGTCCTCGCCGACACCGACACCGGCCCCGACGAGGCCATCGACCAGATCCGCGACGCCGGCGTCCCGGTGGTCGTCCTGGACCCGGCGACGGAACTGGCCGACGTGTCCACCCGTACGACCCGTATCGCCGAGGCGCTCGGCGTCCCCGCGGCCGGCGAGGCCCTCGACGAGCGCATCAGCGACGAACTCGCCGCGGCCCGGGCGGGCGTGCCCGAGGGCAGCCGGCCCAAGGTCGCCTTCCTCTACCTGCGGGGCAGCGCGGCCGTCTACCTGATCGGTGGCGCGGGCTCCGGCGCGGACTCCCTCGTCGAGGCCGCGGGCGCGGTGGACGCGGGCAAGGAGTCGGGCCTGGACAAGCCCTTCACCCCCATCACCAGCGAGGCGTTGGTCAAGGCGGAGCCGGACGTCATCCTGATGATGACCAAGGGACTCGAGTCCGTGAACGGTGTGGACGGGCTCCTCGAGGTCCCCGGCATCGCCCAGACCCCGGCCGGCCTGGACCGCCGCGTGGTGGACCTGGAGGACGGGGTGCTCCTCGGCTTCGGCCCGCGCACCCCGCTGGTCATCGACATCCTGGTGGACCGCATCCACGCGACGTGACGGCCGTGACGGCGCCCCGGAGCGGCACAGGTGACCTGGACCGATGTGCAGGAAAACCGGGCGCGCGGAAAGTACGATCATTCAATGTCTGACATGACCGAAACCACGCCCGGCTGGTTGAGTCCGGACGACCTCGAGATGGCGCGCGCCCACATGCCGATCCTGTACGTCGAGGCCGTCCCGGTGCGCGTCGACGACAGCGGCGAAGTCACCAGCGTCGGCCTGCTGCTGCGCATCGGCCCGGACGGAACGGTCAGCCGCACGCTGGTATCCGGCCGGGTGCTCCACCACGAGCGGGTCCGCGACGCCCTGTTGCGCCACCTGGAGAAGGACCTCGGCCCGGTGGCACTGCCGCACGTCCCGCCCTCACTCCAGCCGTTCACGGTCGCGGAGTACTTCCCGACCCTGGGCATCACCCCGTTCCACGACCCGCGCCAGCACGCGGTGGCCCTCGCCTACATCGTCCCGGTCACCGGTGACTGCCGGCCCCGGCAGGACGCCCTGGACCTGGTCTGGTTCAGTCCGCAGGAGGCCGCCTCCGCCATGGTCCAGAACGAGATGCCGGGTGGTCAGGGCGTCGTCCTGAAGCAGGCGCTGGCCCACGTCGGCTGCCTGTCCTGACCTGACTTTCCGGTCTCCGCCCACCTGTTGTCCCGCCCCGGACGGGCGCGTGCGTCCCCTCGGCGCCCGCGCCCGTCCGGGCTTCCTCCCCTCCTGGCCGGCCGTGCGGTCGGGCTCAGCGCACCGGCTCGGGTGTCCGCGCGGGCGCGTACACCACCCAGTCCACGAGGTGCCCGGCCGCCGCTCCGGCGGCCTCCCCCGCTCCCCGGTAGCGAACGCCGTACCCGCGCGCCAGCGCGTCCACGTCCAGGTGCGTGCCGAACGCGGGCAACTCCGCCAGTCGGCGCGCGTACGCCCACAGGCGCGGATGACCGGCGACGCGGCGCACCGCGGCCGCGTCCAGCAGCCCGGCGTGCACGACGTCCAGCCGCACGAGGGTCACCCAGAGCCGCACGTCGGCGGTGGTCGGCCGGTCCCCGAGCACGAACTCCCGCCCGGCGAGCCGGTCCTCCAGCTCGCCGAGGGCGTCCAGCAGTCCGTCCAGGGCGGCCCCGCGCTCGACCGGGCCGGTGCCGGGCTCCCCCGCCTGCCGCGCGGCCGCGAGGACGTCCTCGCAGCGCCGGCCGACGGCCCGCACCTCCTCGTCGGCACCGTACGGGTGCAGGTCGTGGCTCCGTCCGCCGAACCGCCGGGCCAGGTCCCGCAGGATGTCGGGGGCGTGCGTGCTGACGATCCGTCCGGTCCAGCCGTCGCTGAGCACGGGCGCCACGGTGGGCCCGGTGTGCTGGTGCCAGCTGGCCTCGTACAGCGGGCGCAGCGCCAGGTGTCCCCCGTCGGGTGCGTCCGGTTCGGCGGGCAGCCAGGTCACCGGGAGGGTGTCCGCGAGGCCCAGCAGACCGTGCGTGACCGCGATCTCCAGACAGTCCGGACAGGACGGCGAGAGGTACAGCCGGTACCGGTGTGGCACGGCGTAGTAGCCGCTGCGCGCGTCGCCCCCGATCCTGCTGCGGAAGGACGGCACGGCGGGCAGGGCGGTCGGGGATATGGCGTACATACGTCTCCCTGGGAGGACTCGGGTACGGGCACGGGGACGACAGCTGCGACGGCGGCGGGGGCCATGACGACGGCGAGAACAGGCGCCCCGGGCGCCGGAGAGGACGGACGGTGGTCCAGGGAGTGAGATGTCCCGGTCGGGAACGAGCGGGCGGGGGCCCGGTCTCAGTCACCCGCCGTGGCGAGGCGGCCGCCGCGTGGGAATGGCGCCGCGCTGCAGACGCGCAGGAGGTCGATGTGGCGCCGGGAGGTCAGCAGGAGCCGCGGCCGGCCTGCGCGGACCGCGTCGCCGACGCCCACCCCCGGACTCCGCATGCTTTCCCTACCGTTTCACTAGGGTTCCCGTCCTGGAGTGTCGGTCCCCGCTCCCGCCGGCGTCAAGGGCGCTCCTCCGCTGGCGACCGCGGTGTCTCACATACCGGTACGCCGTTCCGCGCGCGGGCTGCGCGGGGTCACACCGCGACGACGAGTTTCCCCCGGTTGGCCGCCCTGTTCCGGTACAGGCCCTCGTACGCCCGCGGGATGTTGTCGAAGCCGTGGACGACCGTCTCGTCGTACCGGATCTCGCCGCGCCGGACCATGCCGCCGAGCTGGTCGTGGAGGGCGGTGAAGTCCTCGTCGGTGTACCAGTCCTGGGCGTAGATGCCGCGGATCGTGGCGCGCGGGCGCATGATGTGCTCCAGCAGGCGCGGGCCGTAGTGGTCGCCCCCGACCGTGGAGTTCCACTGCCACGACACCGCCACCTGGCTGTACCGGTTGAGCAGGGTGAAGACCGCGTCGGTGATGCCGCCGCCCATGTTGTCGAAGTACTTGTCGACGCCGTCCGGCGCGGCCGCCCGCAGGGCCGGGAGCAGCGTGTCGGCACTGTCGCCCTGCCGGTGCACGAGCACCTCGTCGAAGCCCAGCTCGGTGAGGTACGCGGTCTTCTCCGGGGTGCCGGTGGTGCCGACCGTACGGGCCCCGGCGCGCTTGGCCAGCTGGCCGACCAGGGAGCCGATGGCGCCCGTCGCACCGCTGATCACGACCGTGTCGCCGGGCTCCACCGTGAAGAAGCTGTTCATCGTCCCCCAGGCGGTCAGCCCGGGAACGCCCAGGACGCCCAGGGCCGTCGTGAGGGGCAGCGCCCGGTCGTAGTGGGCCGGATCCAGCTTGCGGAAGGGGGAGACGTCGAAGTCGAAGAAGCCCGTGTGCCATACGTAGGGCCTGCCGTCGCTGATGACGTGACTGCGCCAGCCGCCGAAGCCCTCCACGAGGTCACCGGGGAGGAAGGCGGCGTCCGGCCCGGACTCGAGCACCTCCATGACCGACATCCCGGGGGCGTGCCCGCCCAGGGGGGTCACGCGGGTGAGCCCGTTCAGGAAGGGATCGACCGAGACGTACCGCGTCCTGAGCAGCATCTCGTCGCCCTTCAGGCGGACCTGGACCTCCTCGGTGACCTTCTCGTAGACCCGGCTGACGTCGGGAACCCCGTCGGCGTGCTCGCGCACCACCCAGGTGTCGATCCTCATGTGCGTTCCTCTCCCTGTTCGCTGTCCGTGCGATGTCCTCGGACCCGGATGACGGTGTGTGTCGGCGGCGGCGCGCTGTCGTCGACGTGGGCGGTGAACTCCCGGCCGTCGTCGCGGCAGACGAACTGCACGACCTGGCGCCCCGCGGCAGCCGCCCGGATGAGCCCGCCGGTGGTGGCCCACATGCCGGAGAGGTAGAAGTCGCGCAGCCCGGGGAGGGCCGGACCGTGCTTCTTGACCTGCTCCTCCATGACCTCGCCGCTCTCCACGAAGGGCTGCCAGCCGAGGACCGTCCCGTCGTGGTTGCCCGTGTAGCGGACCTGGGTGAGCGGGGTCGCCAGGTCGCGCACCACGATCGCGTCCCTCAGCCCGGGGAACCGCTCGTCCAGGAAGGTCACCAGGGTGTCCCGCACCCGGTGCTTGGCCGCGTAGTACGCGCGCTCGTGCCGCAGCGGGCGGGTGTGCACGGTCTCCCCCCGGTACCGGCGGGCCTGCTGTTCGGGCCGGCCGGCGTTCAGCGCGCGCCAGGGGGCGATGTCGGCGAAGTAGGTGGCGTACACGACGGTGGTGGCCTCGGGGGACAGCTCCGGGAAGTGCGTGCTGCGGAACTGCACGTTGATGCTGGGGTGGCGGATGCCCGTGAGCCGCGCCGCCGTCTCCTCGTCCAGCAGGTGGGTGGTGCACGGTTCCCCCCGTGGGAAGGGCCGGCCGAGGCCGAGGAAGAGCATGACGTAGCCGGGGAAGACCATGCCCGGTTCCTCGATGGTGCGCGTCCAGAGCCTGCGGTACTCCTCGTCGAGGTAGCGGCCGCCCAGGAGTTCGAGCACCGTCGTCGGGCCGTCGCAGGCCGAGACCACGATGTCGGAGCGGAACTCCCGCCCGTCGGTGAGCCGCACCCCGGCCGCGCGGTCGTCCTCGACCAGCACTTCCTCGACCTTGGCGTTGTAGGTGACCTCGCCCCCGAGCCGCCGGTAGCGCCGTTCGATCGACCGCGCCAGCTCGAGCGAACCGCCCTCGGGCACACCGGCGGACAGGTTCGCGTGCGAGGCGAGCTGGAACCAGAACGGCAGGACGGGGAAGTTGGGGTGCTTCTCGTACAGGATGTGGTTGAACGCCTCGCGCAGCAGCGGGTCCGTGAAGCGCGCCGAGTACTCCGTCATCAGCACCGCCATCGACCGGCGGATGACGTTCGCGTAGGGCAGGAAGGAGGCCAGCACCCGCCAGCGTTCGAAGCGTCCCATCAGGCCCATCGGCTTGAGGAAGGGGTAGACGGCCAGACACCTGCGGAACCGGCGCAGCCCGGCGCAGAAGTCGCGGATCGGTCGCGCGTCGGCGGGCGAGAGGTCCAGCAGGTGCCGCTCCAGCAGGTCCGGGTCGGAGTAGAAGTACACCGCCCGGCCGTCGCGGCCGCGCACCACGTTGAAGACGTCGAAATGCCGCATCTCCTTCCCCTGCAGCGCGCCGAGTTCCAGCCAGATCTGGTGCATCTCGTTGCCGGGGCCGCAGCCGAGCAGCCAGCTGATGCAGCAGTCGAACGTGAAGTCACCCCGGTCCCAGCCGGTGCAGCAGCCGCCGGGGATCTCGTGCATCTCGAAGAGGTGCGTCCGGTACCCGTTCATCCGCGCGTAGCAGCCGGTCGACAGCCCACCGAGACCGCCACCGATGACGATCATGGAGTTCCGGTCCCGCCGTCCCCGGGCCGTGGCCCGCGCCCTCCTCATGTCTGCCCGCGGGCCGGGCGGTGCGTGGGCCGGGCCTCCAGCTGCGGCAGCCGGCCCAGCTTGCCGCGGTGCCAGGGGCCGGCGCCGGGGCTCGGCTCGGCCCGGAACGTGAGCCCCATCTCCTCGCACAGGAACTGGGCGGCGAAACGGCCCGCCGACGCCGTCCGGATGAGGCCCCCGCCGCCGACCCACTGGCCGGTCATGGAGAAGCCGCTGAGGCCCGGCAGCCGCATGCGGTCCCGGTTGACCAGCTTCTTCGCCAGGTCCTCCGCGGGGGTGAAGGACTTCCAGCCGAGGATGGAGCCCCGGTGGTTGCCCGTGTACCGCTGCATGGTGGCCGGTGAGGCCACGTCGATCACCTCGATGCGCTCGCCGATGCCCGGGTGGTGCCGCTCCAGGAACATCCGGACGAACTCGGCGACCTGCAGTTTCCGCGCCCGGTACGCCCGGCGGTCGGTATGGCGCAGGGTCTGCCAGTACGCGAAGTCGCTGAAGTAGGTGCAGTGCAGGACCGATCTGCCGGGCGGCGCGAAGGACTCGCAGTAGCGCGAGCGCACCTGCACCACCAGGCTGTCCTGTCGCACGGCCGGCAGGGCGGCGCTGTCCCGCGGCGGCAGCAGATAGGTGGTGCTGTGCGGTACGGCGGCGTCCACGTCACCGGCCAGGCCCACGAACGCGGAGACCACGCCCGGGTAGACGAGCTCCGGCTCGTGCAGCATCTCGGTGTAGAGCCGGTCGACGGTCGGGCCGGTGTAACGCCCGCCCAGCAGGCCGTAGATCGTGGTGTGGCCGTCGCAGGCCGAGACGATGTGGTCGGCGTACCTGCGGGTGCCGTCCCTGAGCTCGACGCCGATCGCGCGGTCCCGCTCGACGAGGATGCGCTCCACGCGGGTGCGGTAGTCGATCCGTCCGCCCAGCGAGGTGTACCGCTCCTCGACGGAGCGCGACAGGCCGAGTGAACCGCCCTGTGGGAAACCGGCGTTGCCGTGGTAGGCGCCGGCCATGTTGAACAGGTACGGCAGCAGCGGGAAGACCTCGTGGTCCTGGAAGAAGATGAAGGGGAAGGCGCGGCGCAGCAGCGGGTCCTGGAGCCTTCCGCAGAACGTCTCCATGCTGGTGGCCGCCGTGCGCCAGAACAGCGGGAAGGCGGGCAGGACGGTGCGGAGCAGGCCGAGCCGCTCGCGTGCCGTCCGCAGCGGCGGCGGGGTGAGGAACGGGTACAGGTTGATGTCGAGGAACCGCCGCAGGTCGCGGCAGAAGGAGCGGATCGGCCGGGCGTCGGCGGGCGAGAGGTCCAGCAGGTGCCGCTCCAGCCGGTCGGGGTCGTTGTAGAAGGTCACCGAGCGGCCGTCCGCACCGACCACCGTGTTGAACGACTCGAAGTTGGTGACGGTCTTGCCGTCGAGGGCCCCGAGTTCGCGCCAGATCCGTGCGGCGTCGTTGTCCGTGCCGGTGCCGATGAGCCACTCGATGCAGTAGTCGAAGAGGTAGCCGTCCCGGGCCCAGGCGGTACAGCACCCGCCGGGCAGCACGTGCTTCTCGAGGATGCGGGTCCGTGCCCCGCTCATCTGCGCGTAGCAGCCGGTCGACAGACCGCCGACGCCCGCGCCGATGACGAGGACCCGGGGCTTGCCGCCGGGCGCCCGTTCGCGGCTGTACCAGTCCGGCTCGGTGGCGGGTGTCATCCGCTGCGCCTTTCGTACGCGGTGGGGTGCGCGGCCCGGTCTACGGGTGCGCCGGGTACGTGCTGGAGCGGGGGCACGAGGGGCCCGGTCCGGGCTGTTCGCCGGGCACCGGGCCGGGAGGGGCGTCCGGGACGGACCGGGCGCCGGGTGTGCCTCGGTCCGCGTCGGACGTGCATCGGTCCACGTCGGACGTGCCCTGGTCCGCGTCGAAGGTGACGGGCAGTGTGCGGAGGCCGAGCACCATGCCCCCCGTCATCCAGCGCAGTTCGTCCTCGGGGACGGCGAGCCGCAGCCCCGGCAGGCGGCGCAGCACCGTCTCCAGGGACACCTGCAGCTCCATACGGGCCAGGTGGGCCCCGAGGCAGTAGTGCGTGCCCTGACCGAACCCGAGGTGCGGAGGGCCGGACCGGTCCAGGCGCAGTTCCTCGCCGTCGGGGAAGACGGCCGGGTCCCGGTTGGCGGCCGCCGTGGCGACCAGAACCGGGTCGCCGGCCCGGACGAGCACCTCGCCCAGCTCGATGTCCTCGGTGGCGTAGCGGGGCGGGAGGAAGTTGATGAGCTGCACGTAACGCAGCAGCTCCTCGACGGCCGCGGGGATCAGTGCCGGCCGGTCGCGCAGCCGCCGCAGTTCCCCGGGGCGCAGCAGCAGCTGGTGGAAGCAGATGGCGATCTGGTGGCTGACGGTCAGGAACCCCGCCATGAGGAGGTCCCCGGCCAGCGCGAGCATCTCCTTCTCCGTGACTCGGCTGTCCGCCTCCCGGGCGCGCAGGACACAGCTGAAGAGGTCGTCGCGCGGTTCCCTGCGGCGGGCCTCGAAGAGTGCCACAACGTAGGAGACGAACTCCTCGCTCTCCGTCCTGAGTTCGTCGTCCGTCGCGGTGCCGGAGAGTTTGCCCACCGCCCAGTCCCAGAAGCGGCGGTGGTCCTCGTCGGGTACGCCGAGCAGGTTGCACAGCATCGCCGTCGGGAAGGGGATGGCGAACCGGTCCACCAGGTCGACGGGCCCGCCCTCCTCCACCATCCGGTCGAGCAGCCCCTCGGCGAGCTGGTTCGCCCGGTCGCGCAGGCCCGCGATGCGGCGTGCGCTGAGCTCCTTGGACACCAGGCCGCGCACCCGCGTGTGCTCGGGCGGGTCCAGGGAGAACATCCCGCTGACCGCACCGGCCAGGGGATGCGTCCGCGGATGGTCACGGCCCACGGCCTCGGCGACGCTGAAGCGCGGGTCCGACATCACCGTCTTCACGTCGGCGTACCGGG
This sequence comes from Streptomyces sp. CRN 30, assembly GCF_034105845.1. NCBI lineage: Bacteria > Bacillati > Actinomycetota > Actinomycetes > Kitasatosporales > Streptomycetaceae > Streptomyces > Streptomyces sp. CRN 30. The sequence goes on from NZ_JAVRHI010000462.1 coordinate 28,158, forward strand.
TGGCCAGCCAGGCCTCCTCGCCGTAGGCCATCCGGACCCGGACCAGCGGCCGTTCACGCAGCTCCGCGAAGACCGGGTTGGGCAGCGGTCCGGGGCCGGGCCGGAAGGGATAGGTGAGCGGCTCGGGCGGTGACTCCATGGGGGTACCGGCCTTTCGGGTCGGGCGAGTGGTCGGGAAGGGCGGTCGCGGCAGGTGATCGGGGAGGTGTCCGGCCGGGTGCGCCGGGGACGTCACGGGGCGGTCGTCCCGGTGCCGTTCGAAGCGGTGCCGTTCGAAGCGGTGCCGTTCGGACCGGTGCCGTTCAAAGCGCCGCGCACCAGCTCCGCGTTGCGTTCCAGGTGCGGCGGGAAGAGCATGTCGGCGTGCGCACCGGACCCCTTCCGGACCGTGGTGCCCGTGGTGGAGCTGCCGTGCCAGGCGCCGTCCAGGCCCTCGGCGTACAGCTCCGTCTTCCGTTCGTCGGAGATGACGCTGATGCGGGCCGCGACCGCGCCGAGGTTCGGGGTGCGGGCGCAGAAGGCGATGTACTCCCGCGCCTGCTCCAGCGTCTCCTCGGTCACGGTCCGCGACCCGGTGTGCCGGCGCAGGTGGTCGCCGAGCTCCCGCTCGAAGGCTTCGAGGTGCCCGTCGGTGGGCTCGAAGGTGCCGGAGATGCGGTACGAGTCGAGGATGACCACGTGCGCCACCTCGCGTCCGCGCCGCTCCAGCTCCTTGGCCACCTCGAAGGCGAGGTTGCCGCCGAGCGAGTAGCCGAGGAGGGTGACGGGGCCGTCGTCCTGGAGCGACTCGACGAGATCGGCGTAGCGCTCCAGCCGGTCGTCGCCCGGCCGGTGGTTGAACGCCTCGATCCGGTACTCCGGCAGCGCCGCGGCGAACCCGCGGTAGACCAGGCCGTGGCCGCCGGCCGGCGGGAGGCAGAACAACCGCGGCCCGGCGGCGCCCTCGTTGAACCGCAGACAGGGCTGCGCGCCGGTGAGCCGGCCGGTGACGATGCGCTCCATGGTGGCGGCCATGCCCTGCAAGGTGGTGATCTTGAAGAGGTGGCTGACCGGGACCGGGACACCGAACTCCGCCTCGAGCCGGTGGACGAGCTCGATCAGTCTGATCGAGCTGCCGCCGACGCCGAAGAAGTCGTCCCGCAGGCCCACCCGCTCCAGCCCGAGCACGGCCCGCCACTGCGCGGCCACCCGCACCTCGTGCTCCGTCACCGGCGGGTCCTCGCTCTCGCCGTCGCCGCCGTCGTCGCCGCACCGGGGGGCCGGCAGCCGCGCGAGGTCGACCTTGCCGTTCGGGGACAGCGGCAGCTCGTCCAGTGCGACCAGGTACGACGGGATCATGAAGGTAGGCAGCAGCCCGGCGAGGTGCCGGCGCAGCTCGCGCCGGTCCAGCGCGGCGCCCGCCACGGGGACGCAGTAGGCGCACAGGACGGCCTCGCCCCGCCCGTCCGGGCACACCGTCACCACCGACCGGTCCAGCTCCGGGCGGAGGGCGAGCTGCGCCTCGATCTCCCCCGGTTCGACGCGGTGGCCGCGCACCTTGAGCTGGGAGTCGACGCGGCCGATCAGGTGCACGCCGCCGCCGGAGTCCCAGCGCGCGAGGTCGCCGGTGCGGTACGCCCGTGCGGGCGCCGCGCCGGAAGCCTGCCGCGGCACGGGGGCGGTGAAGCGGTACGCGGTCTCCTCCGGCCGGTCCGCGTAACCGAGCGCCACTCCCCCGCCGCCGATCCACAGTTCGCCCGGCACACCCGGCGGCACCGGCTCGCCGTACCGGTCCAGGATGTAGAGGTCGCAGTTGGGGAAGGGCCGCCCGATCGGCACCATCCGGCTCGGCTCCAGTGTGTCGGCCGGCCCTTCGAAGCAGGTGCTGTCGATGGTCGCCTCGGTGACGCCGTAGGAGTTGACCAGGCGGGTGCTCGGACCGCACAGGCCGCGCAGGCGTTCGTACTCCCCGGCCGTCCAGCTGTCGGAGCCGACGATCAGCAGGCGCATGAAGTCCAGCCGGTCCCCGGTGCGCTCGCAGTGCGCCATCAGAGGGCGGACCACCGCGGGCACGAACTCGGCGCAGTCCACCCGCTCCGACCGCATCGTCGCGTACAGCCGGTCCGTGTGGAACAGCAGCTCGCGCCCGGCCAGCACCAGCGTGCCGCCGGAGCACAGCGCGCGGACCAGGTCGCCGGTGAAGACGTCGAAGGAGGGGTTGGCCAGCTGGAGGTGGACGCGTACGTCGTCCTCGAGGCGGTAGGCAGCGCGCCAGCCGGCGTACACCGAGGCGAGGTTGCGGTGGCTGACCCGGACGGCCTTGGGGCGGCCGGTGGAGCCCGACGTGTGGATCACGTAGGCGGGCGCGTCCCACGCGGGCTCGGCGGCGACGGGCGCGGGCGCTTCGGCGGGTGCGCCGGAGGGAGCCGGCCGGTGTGCCAGCTCCTCCAGTGTCACCACGTCGGCGGCGGCCGGGGCGAGGCGCGCGCGTCCGTCCTCGTCCGCGACGAGGACCAGTGCGGCGCCGGCGCTCCCGGCCAGGTCGGCCAGGCGGTCGTCCGGGTGGCCGGGGTCCAGCGGCAGGTAGGCGCCGCCCGCCCGGAGCACCGCCAGCACGGCGACGACCAGTTCGGGCGACTTCTCCAGGCACAGCGCCACCACGGTGCCCTCGCGCACGCCCCGTTCGCGCAGCCGGTGCGCCGCCTCCCGGGACAGGCGCTCGACCTCGGCGTAGGTCAGGCGCCGTACGGTGCCCGCGTCCGACGGGGCCGACACGGCGACGGCGTCCGGGTGCGTGGCGGCGGCCCGGACGAACAGCTCGTGCACCGGGGCGTCGAGGGGGACGCGGCATCCGGCGCCGCTCCACTCGGTGAGGATGCGCTCGCGCTCCCGGGCGCCGAGCAGGGGCAGCCGGGTGGCCGGACGGTCCGGCGGCGCCTGCGTGAGCGCGTCGAGCAGGTTGACGTAGTGCGAGGCCAGCCGCCGCACGGTGGCCGGGTCGAAGAGGTCGGTGTTGTACTTGAACACGCAGTGGAAGCGGTGCTCGGCCTCGTCCTCGTAGACCGACAGGGTCAGGTCGAACTGCCCCTCCTCCTCCGGTAGTTCGATGTAGTCCAGGCGGTACCCGTACTGCTCGGTGGCGACCGCGTGGGTGAGCAGGATGAACATCGCCTGGAACACCGCCGACCGGCTCGGGTCGTGCGGCAGGCCCAGCTCCTGCACCAGCAGGACGAAGGGGTACTCCTGGTGGTCCAGCCCGCCCAGCACCGTGTCGCGCACCCGCGCCAGCAGTTCCGCGGCCGACGGCTCGCCCGCGAGGCTCACGTACAGCGGCAGCGGGTTGACGAAGTACCCGTAGACCGCGGAGAACTCCTCGTGGGTGCGCCCGGTGACGGGGCTGCCGACGACGATGTCGTCCTGCCCGCTGTAGCGGTGCAGCAGGAGGTAGTAGGCGCTCAGCAGCACCGTGAAGACGGTCACCTGGTGCTCGCGGGCCAGGGCGTGCACCCGGGCGCTGAGCGCCTCGTCCAGCGTGAAGAACTCGGACGCGCCGTGGTGGCTCTGCACGGCGGGACGCGGCCGGTCGGTGGGCAGGGCGAGGACGGGGACCTCGGCCGGGAGGTGGTCCCGCCAGTAGGCGAGCATGCGGCGCGCGTCGGGGTCGGCCAGGAAGCGGTTCTGCCGGTTGAGGAAGTCGAGGTAGCGGGCGGCCGGCGGGGGCAGCACGACGGGGCGGCCGTGCCGCAGCCCCTCGTAGACCGTGAGCAGCTCCTCGATGAAGACGAAGGTGGACACGGCGTCGGAGACGACGTGGTGGACGGCCTTCATGAGCACCCAGCGACCCTCGCCGCGCCGGAAGAGACGGAGGCGGACCAGGGGGTCACGGGCCAGGTCGTACGGCCTGCGGTACTCGCGGATGATCATCCGCCGGACGTCCTCCCACTCCTGGTCCCGTACGTCGAACACCGCGAAGTCCGGTGCGCGGTCGGAGGAGATGCGCTGCACCGGCCGTCCGTCGTCCATGACGACGTTGGCGCGGAGGCTGGGATGACGTTCGACCACGGTGGTGAAGGCGGCGCGCACCAGCTCCGGGTCGAGCTCGACGCGCACCTCGACCGCGCCGCCGATGTTGTAGGCGAACCCGTCCGGGTCGAGCTGCTTGAGGAACCACAGCGCCTGCTGGTTCTGGGTCAGCGGGTACTGCCGGTCGTCGTCGTGCACCTCGACGGCGCTGCGGGGGATGTCGTCCGGATCCGCGGCCAGCAAGCGGTCCAGACCGGCGCGCACCTGCTCCACCAGTTCGGCGACGGACGCGTTGCCCAGCAGCGCGACCACCGGCAGCGCGACGCCCAGACCGGCGTGGATGCGCGAGCGCAGCTCCATCGCGAGCAGCGAGTCCAGGCCCATGGTGCTCAGGGTGTGCGCCGGGTCGACGCCCGGGGCCCGTACCCGCAGCACCTCCGCCACCAGGGCGGTGAACCGCTCGGTGAGCAGCAGCAGGCGCTCCTCCTCGCCGGCCTCCCGGTAGGCGTCGGCGAAGCTCCCGCCCTCCGGGCCCGCGCCCGGGGCCGCCGCGGCGGCCAGCTCGGCGACCAGCGGGGGCGGGGACGGGTACCAGGCGAGGAAGACCCGCCAGTCCTCGACCGTGGCGACCACCAGCTGGGCCCGGTCCTGGCCGATGACCCGTTCGAGCACGGCCATGCCGGCCTCCGGGGAGAGCGAGCTCATGCCCCGGTTCGCCCGGTAGTGCTCGACCAGGCCGAGCTCCTCGATCATGCCGGTGGCCCAGGGGCCCCAGTCGATGCTCAGCGCCGGGAGGCCGAGGGCGCGGCGGTGGTGCGCGAGCGCGTCGAGGAAGGCGTTGCCCGCCGCGTAGTTGGCCTGCCCCGCGGTGGTCAGCAGCGAGGCCACCGAGGCGAACAGCACGAAGTGGTCGAGCGGTTCGTCCAGCAGGAGGCGGTGCAGCAGCCGGCCGCCCACCGCCTTCGGGTCGTACACGGTGTCGAAGACCGCCCGGTCCAGCTCCGGCACCAGGGTGTCCCGGACCTGCCCGGCGAGGTGGAACACACCGCGGACCGCCGGTGCCCCGGCCGCCCGGTGGCCGGCCAGCCACGCCGTCAGGGCGGCCTCGTCGGTGACGTCCAGCGAGGCCACGACCGGGTGCGCGCCGAGTGCCTCCAACTCCTTGACGAAGCGCACCGCGCTGCCGGCCGGGCTGTCGGGGGCGAGGCCGGGCCACCGGGAGCGGCCGGGCAGCGTGGTGCGGCCCATCAGGACCAGCCGGCGGGCGCCCCGCCGGACCAGGGTGCGGCACAGCAGCCGGCCCAGGGCGCCGAACGCACCGGTCACCAGGTAGGTGCCGTCGGCGCGCAACCGCAGGGGCAGCGGGCGGGTGAGCCCGGCCGCGGGCACCAGCCGGCTGGTGCGGCGCAGACCGGGGCGCAGGGCGATCTCGTCCTCGTCGTCGGTCACCATCTCGCGCAGCAGCGCCCCGGCCTCGCGGCGGCGGGCCACGGCGCCGTCCGGCCGGGCCGGGGGCAGGTCGATCAGCTTGCCCCGGTGGGCGGTCAGCTCCTGGTGGCGCAGCACCCGGCCGATCCCCCAGGCGGGGGCGGACAGGGGTTCCACCACGTCCCCGTCGGACACCGCCTGCGCCCCGCGGGTGACGATGTGCAGACGGGCCTCCGGCTGTGCCTGCGGCAGGGTCCGGGCCAGCGCGATCAGCGAGCGGACGCCGGTCGCGGTGTGCCGGTCGCAGGCGTGCCGGTCGGCCGTGTCGAGCGGCGGCGCGTCGAGGTTCCACAGATGCACGACGCTGCCGGGCGGTCCGCCGCGGGCGGCGCGCAGACCGGCGAAGAGGCGTGCGTGGTCCTCGGCGGAGTCCGGGGCGACCGTCCACGGCCCGTTCCCGTCCGCCGCGCGGTATCCGTCGCCGGGGCGCACCAGGTGGCAGCGGCCGCCGGCGGCCGTCACCGCGGCGGCCAGGTCGTCGGCGAGGCCCTGCGCGTCGGCGAACACCAGCCAGTCGTGCGCGGCCCCGGCTCCGGGCGGTGCCTCGTCCGCTGTCACCACCGCTCCTCCGGCCCCGTCCCCGTCGAGCGCCGGCCGGTCCGTCCACGTCACCTCCGTCAGCCAGCCGTCGATCGTCGCCGGGCCGACCGCGGCCGCCGCCTTCTCGATGTCGGCGGCGTGGAAACCGCTGACCCGGCCGAGCGGGGTGCCGTCGTCGGCGTACAGGGCGAGGTCGCCGGCGAGTTGTCCGCCGTCGCACCGGGAGACGGTCGCGTGCACCCACAGGGCGCGGTCGCCGACGGGGTCGATGCGCACTTCGTCGATGGCCAGCGGCAGCACCACGCCGGTGCCCGGGTCCGGCGTGCCGGACCGGCCGTCCGGCAGCCCGGCGGTCAGCAGGACCTGGAAGCAGGCGTCGAGCAGGGCCGGGTGGATGTGGTGGCGGGCGGCGTCGTCACCGATCGGCCCGGTCGGGCGGACCCGGGCCAGCGCCTCGGCGGGGCCGGTCCACACCTCCTCGACGCCCTGGAAGGCGGGCCCGTAGTGGTATCCGAGGGCGGCCAGCGCCGTGTAGCAGGCGGGGCCGTCGAGACGCCGTGTGCTACGTGCCCGGATCGCGTCGGCGTCGAGCGCCCCGTCCGTCCGCCGGCGCTGTCCGGCGCGCAGCACCCCGCTCGCGTGGAGGGAGGGGTCGCGGCCGTCCCCCGGCAGGCTCGCGACGGTGAACGCCGCGTCCTCGGCGGAGACGGACAGCTGGACGGTGGTGGCCCGGTCGCCGGCCAGGAAGAGGGCCTTGCGGAACCGGATGTCGGCCAGGGCCGCTCCGCTGCCCCCGGTCATCGCCCGCACCGCCTGCAGGGCCATCTCCACGTACCCGGCCGCGGGGAACACGGGTTCGCCCTGGATGCGGTGGTCGTCCAGGTACGGTGCCGTCCCGGTGTCGAGTCCGGTCTCCCACGCGGGTTCGGCACGGGCCAGGCGGCGTCCCAGCAGGGGGTGGTCCCGCTCGCCGAGCCGGACCTGCCGCACCGGCGCGGGCTCCGCCCAGTACCGCTCCCGCTTCCACGGGTAGGGCGGCAGCGCCACGGGCCGGCCCGCGGGCTGGAGCACGTCCCAGTCGACGGCGACGCCCATGGTGTGCAGCGCGGCCAGTGACCTCGTGAAGCACTCCTGCTCGTCCTCCTGGCGTCGGATCGACGGCAGCGTCCGGCCCTCGGCGCCCCGGGCGGTGAGGCACTCGCGGATCGCGTGGCCGAGCACGGGGTGCGGGCCGATCTCCAGGAAGACGCGGTGCCCGTCGGCGGCCAGCCGGTCCACCGCCGCGCGGAAGCGCACACCGCCCCGGACGTTGTCCCACCAGTAGCCGGCGTCCAGTTCCGGGCCCTGCACGGTGCCTTCCCGCGCCGTCGTGTGGACCGGCACCCGCGCCGCGCCCGGTTTCAGGCGCGCCAGCGAGGCCAGCAGCTCGTCCCTGATCGGGTCCATCCGGGCGCTGTGGTACGGAACCTCCACATCGAGGAACTTGGCGAAGACCTGACCGGCGCGGAGTTCGGCGGCCAGCGCCTCGAGCGCGTCCCGGTCGCCGGAGAGGGTCACCGTGCCGGGGCTGTTGACGGCCGCCAGCGAGACCAGGTCGCCGTACGGGCGCACCCGGCGCGCGGCCTCGGCCTCGGACAGGTTCGCCGCGAGCATGCCGCCGGTGCCCGCCAGCCGCTGCTGGAGCCGGCTGCGGTGCACCACGACCGAGACCGCGTCCCGGAGGCTGTACACCCCGGCCTCCAGGAACGCGGCGGCCTCGCCGGTACTGTGCCCGACCACGGCGTCGGGGCGCACGCCGTGGGCGCGCCACAGCGCCGCGAGCCCGACCTGTACGGCGAAGTTGGCCGGCTGGGCCAGCCAGGTCTCCCGCATCCTCGACGCGGTCTCGTCCGCGGTGAGTTCGGCGATCAGGGACCAGCCGGTGAGACGCGCGATCTCGTGGTCGCAGCGCTCGACGGCCTCCCGGTAGACCGGCTCGCCGCGGAACAGTTCCCGTCCCATCGCCCACCACTGGGGCCCCATGCCGGTGAACACCCAGACGAGCCGCCGCTCCGGGGCGTCGCGCCGCCGGCCGGTGAGCACCCGGGGATGGTCCTCGCCCTCTACGTACGCCCGCAGTCCGTCCTCCAGCGAGGTACGCGAGGAGTACACGAGGGACAGTCTCGACTCCAGGTGCTGGCGGCGGTGGGCCAGCGTGTGGCCGAGGTCGGACAGCTCCACCGGGGCCTCGCCGGGGGCGGCGCCGGTCAGCTCGCGCAGGATGCCCGCCGCCCGCTCGCGCAGGGCGCCGGGGTCGCGGGCGGTCAGCGGCAGGACGGTCCAGTGCGGCCGCGTCGGCGGTGCGGTCCGG